>CANNHR010000054.1 GCA_947505405.1 Rickettsiales bacterium | reverse complement strand
CTTAGTTATGGATCACCAAAGAGGCCCGGGTGATCCGCTTGCAAGCAGTTATTACTTGGCACGCATTGAGCTTGATATGGATAAGTTTAAGGAAATAGCTCGCACAAGAAAACTAGAACTTCATCCTGGTATGCAAGCCGAGGTTCAAATAGTTACTGGTACTAGAACCCTCTTAAGATATCTTTTAGATCCAGTAATTGACGCTATGTTCAAAGGGTTTAAAGAAAAATAGTAAATACCCTTTTAAATAGGAAATAGTAAGAGGTGCATAAAAAAACATGAAGTATGCGGCAAAACTCTATTAGACTTCTTTCGAAACTAAATATGGTGAAGGAATTTTTAGGAATTAGGTTCTATAAAAAGCGCAGTGTAGTAGATCTACATGAGCATTTTTTAGGTTCTAATGACGACAAAATAACCCACCAGATGAAGTTTCGAAAGAAGTCTATTGACTATATAAGCAAGGCGGTATATAAAATCTTGCGTATGCACAAAGCGTATGCACAAATTGGGGATGTAGCTCAGGGGTAGAGCGCCTGCTTTGCAAGCAGGATGTCGGGGGTTCGATTCCCTTCATCTCCACCATCTTCTATCCAGTAGACTTCTTTCGAAACTCTACTTCTAAAGGCATCTGCAAGAGGAGTCCGAAGGCGACTAAACCGGAGTTTTAACCTTCATATAGTTTTTCTGGGTTAAATAAGCGATAAGTTCTTGAAAAACACCCTCTTTAATTACATTTGAAAAATGCTCTCCAGCATTTTTACGAATTTTATCTGCCATCGTTTTGCTGCTATTGACTTTCTTCAAATATGCAAAATAAGCTTCATTGTCAGCATTTATAATATTAGTCGCATTATTAAGTTCAATGCTGAATATCGCTTTTAATAAATCAGCTGGTACCTTATTTTCCATCGGTAAATCAGCTCTTGTAAAAGACCAATTTGAAACTAGGACGATACCTTTTGAGCTCAAAAGGTTTTTGTCTATTTTGTTTAAATCAAGCCCATTTATTACCTCTTTTAGAGCTTTTATATTATAGGCTGCAAGATCTCTTTTTTCTATTGTATCTCTAATATTTTTTTCAACTTCCTTAAAGTCTTGTTCTCGGCTTTGCGTTATCGATTTTACACTAACTAATAAAATCTCAGAATTATCTTGAACCTCTATAGGGTAAGAGACCTCACCTTCTGCCATCTCAAAAACACTATCAGCAAGCTCTATGTAATCCCCTTCTGAGTTATCACTCATCTCCGAGAACTTAATGTCATTTACACTGTTTATTTGCAAATCATATTTGTTAGCAATTTCAGCTAATGTAAGTCCGCTTGAAACATCTTCTTCGAAGTTCTTAGCAAGCTCACTAGAAAGTTCTGCTATTTTTTCGCTGCTAAATGCCTCTTTAACCTCATTCTTAACCTCAGAGAACTTTTTGGATTCAAATTCATCTTTGTATTCTTCGAAATAATTCCTTATATCTTTTTCACTTATATTTAATTTTTTTTCCAAAAATTTGCTATCAGCTTTTACATATTCAAAACTTCTAAGTTCAGGTACTACAAATGAAGCTTTATTTTCTTGATAAAACTGCTCAAGCTCCTCGGTAGAAATATTATTTGATTGATACCCACTTGGCTTAAATCCGAGATCAACAGAAAACAAATCGATAACTCTAGTCTCTGACATGTAATTAACAATATTTTCTGTCATCATTTTTGGCGGATAAAAAGAGTCCATAAATATGCCTAACATGGTGTTCGTTATTAAATGATGTTTTACAGAAGCTAAATATTCTTCTTCTTTTGCTAACGAATTGTTAAAAGCGGCTTTAAAGACGCTCAAATCAAATTCTCCATTTGAATTTTTAAAAAACGGAGTCTTTTTTACATATGAAATGACTTTTTCATCGCTTATATCAAACTCATAATATTTTGCCAAATAGTCAATCATAGATTCATTTATCAGCTTCTTTAAAACTGAATTATCTATTCCTAGTTCAGCAATATTTTCTTCAGTTAAATTAATGCCGTTTTGTCTTTGAAGAAAATCTATTTCTTTTGCCTTTGCGATATGAAATTTCTCAAACGATATTGAATCAGTATCACTAAATGAAACTACGTCTCCTGAACTATTACCATTGATGAATGCCGCTCCTCCCACACCAACAAAGCTAAACGCTATTAAACCAAGCAATATCCTGACTAATAAACTATCGGCACCTTTCCTGAATTTTGATATCATAAAAATTTCTATTTACTTATTTTGGTATATCGAACTAAAATAGTGATCTAACTCAATAACTGCAAGTAAATTTCCTATGAACCCAATCATTATTGCCAATTGGAAGATGAATATAAAATTTAGCGATGCAATTGCTCTGGCTCAAAAATTTGAATCAGCAAATCATTCATCTCAATTTTTCCTTGCTCCGCCAACGCCATATCTTGCCTATCTCGCTAAGATATTAGTAAAAACTAAAATATGTGCACAAGATATCAGTTCTATCAAAGAACTAGGATCTTATACTGGAGAAAACTCTGCTACAATTATCAAAAGCTGTGGAATAAATCACTCAATAATAGGTCATAGTGAAAGAAGAACCATCCAAAGGGAAAGTAACAGCGTAGTCCGTAAAAAAGTCGAGAATTGTATAGAAGCAGGAATCACACCAATAGTGTGTATTGGTGAAACTCTTGAATCACGTCAAAATAAGAACTTTAAAGAGTTTATTATTGAGCAGATTAATTCTTCTATTCCAAGTAATGCTCATAACCTTATCATTGCATATGAACCAGTGTGGGCAATTGGCTCAGGAATTTCTCCAAAACCAGAAGAAATATATGAGATAGTTGAATTAATCAAAAAAAGTGCTAAAGTAGAGCTGGTTGCAAAAAATGCTCAGCTGGTGTATGGTGGATCTGTGAGCTCGAGAAATTTTGCCCAAATCATAAAAGTGCCGGGACTTAGCGGCGTGTTAATGGGGTCAGCTTCCATTGATGAGAGCGAAATGAGTTCTATACTTAACCAAAAATAATAGCATCATGTTAAATACTTTACTTTTTATACATTTAATTATTGCCCTACTGCTTGTAGTGGTCATTTTACTACAAAAGACTAGTACAGATGGATTAAGCGGAATTGGTGGTGGGGGTAATAATATGGGGTTAATGAGCGGAAGGTCCGCTGCAAATTTTCTAACAAAAACTACTGTTGTCTTAGGAGTTATATTTTTTGTCAATGCAATAATGTTGGCTAATTTGTCGTCAAAATCTCACAAGAGTATCTCTAGCAAGATCGAAAAATCAGAACAATCGCCTGTTGAAAATTCTGCTGATGAGACTTCTTTACCAATTGCCAAGTAACTTCTACATTCTAAAGAAATAAATGAATAACATTGTTAAAATCGCCGATATCTCAATCGCAAATAATTTACCTTTTACTCTAGTAGCTGGTCCATGCCAAATCGAAACTCTCGACCATGCTTTATTTATCGCAGAGAGTATAAAGAAAATTACAAGTAAACTTGAAATTCCTTTTATTTATAAATCATCTTTTGATAAGGCAAATCGAACTTCCGCAAGCGCGGAAAGAGGTGCTGGTATTGACGAAGGACTTAACATCCTAGCGAAAGTAAAGTCTGAAATTGGTTGCCCAATTTTGACGGATGTTCATAATGAAGGTCAGTGCAAACCTGCTGCAGAAGTGGTTGATGTTCTCCAAATACCAGCTTTTTTATGTAGGCAAACTGATCTACTAAAAGCAGCAGCAGATACTGGTAGAGTTGTAAAAGTCAAGAAAGGGCAGTTCTTAGCTCCGTGGGATATGAAGAATGTTTATGATAAGCTCGTGAGCTTTAATGCTAAGGGTATTATATTGACAGATAGAGGCACTTCTTTTGGATATAATATGCTTGTTTCAGATATGAGAGGGCTTGCAATTATGGCGCAAACGGGCGCTCCTGTTTTCTTTGATGCCACTCATTCTGTGCAACAGCCTGGTGGAATAGGTTCTGCCAGCGGCGGTCAAAGACAATATGTAGAATTACTTGCCAGATGCGCTATCGCTGCAGGTGTTGCCGGGGTTTATTTAGAAGTTCATCAAGATCCGGATAATGCCCCTAGCGACGGCCCTTGTATGCTAAAACTTGAATCGCTTGAAAAGACTCTCTCAACACTCAAGAAATTTGATGACTTACGTAAAAATATGTAATAATTATACTAATCTAATCAACAAAACTGTCTAAATTTAAAGAGTTTTTTTTATGCGTTGTTTATCTTACTGTACAGCTTCAGAATATCTAATGGGTGACCTAACCCAACATTTAATTGATAAAGGCTTTGTGCTGCAGCACTTTGATGATGTTATTTTTGCTAAGATGAAAAATAATGATGATGTTGATATCTTTCTTTTTCCATTTGGCTGTATTACAATCTGGGGGACTGATGAAGCTCAGGAAAAAGTGCTACTTCATGAACTCAAAGAATTTGAAACAGAGAGCCTTACTGAAGTAATGTCTGATCCCATAAATTTTGAATATCATGAAAATGCTGATAAAGATCATGGCAAAACATTCATTGACGAAGAACGAAACAAGATAATTCTTAGCAACAGATCTGAATATATAAAACTATCCATTTCTCATGCTCTAGCACAATCTGTAAAGTTAATTGTTTTGGAACGCTCTGTTAGCAAAATCCTTGAAAAAACTTCCCCCATTCAGAAGGAACTAGCTAGTACTGGCAGCGTATCTTTGTCAAAAACGGAAATTTCCAAACAAATTGGTCACCTTTTTAGTGAAAGATACTCTATTAATCTTCATAGTGATATTCTAGATACTCCGGAATTTTTCTGGCGCAGACCAAGTTATGAGCCACTATATCTAATGACCGCTGAGTTCCAAGACATAAGTGTAAGGCAAGGCATACTTAATCATCGCCTAGATATTATTCAAGAATTGTATAATATCCTATCAAATGAACTTAATTATAAACATTCAGCAAGGCTAGAAATAACCATTATCGTTTTAATTGCAATTGAAGTAGTACTGGCTTTCTCTCACAATAATGTTATTTCTAAATTTTTGAATTTGTTTTAAAGTTAATCATTGAGATTGGTATTAGTCAGCCTTACTTTCAGTGCTATGTTACCCAGATTAATAATATTTTAAGAGAATATGATTATGTTTGGGAGCATTCTAGCAAATGTTGGTGGCAGCATTGGAAAATATTTTGGGGGCGGTATTTTGTCGACCCTAGGTAGGTATGGTGGACGATTGTTAGGTAATTACCTTGATAATCAATGGCTTCATAGAACAAAAACAGTTCATAAATTTACAAATATCAAAGATAGTTTTTCTATATCCACTGCCAAGTATGGAGCCCCTATTCCATTAGTATTCGGACGCATGAGAGTTCCTGGTCAGATTATTTGGGCTAATCGAATTACTGAAAGACGACATACTTCAAGTACACACACTCATTTTAAGAATAAGAATCTTACTTTGGAAAGACAAACAAGCCAGCTCGAATATTTTGCAAGCTTTGCTATGGCCATTTGTGAAGGCGAGATTTTAGATATTGGCAGAGTATGGTATAGCGATGAGTTGCTTGATTTAAGTAGGTACAATTTTAGATTATATAAAGGAGATGAAGAACAACTTCCTGATCCGTTGATATCATCTAAGTCTAAGGAACCATCGCCAGCTTATAGAGGGCTTGCTTATATTGTTTTTGAAGAACTTCCTCTTGCTGATTTTAGTGATAATATTCCAAATTTTACATTTGAAGTCACCAGGAAAGCTAATGTAAACCAAGACGCTTCTGTTGAAGATTTAGTAAAATCTATCGTCATGATTCCCGGATCTGGAGAATATGTGTATGACACTAAAATTCAAGAGAAATCCATACTTACTACGTTTGGCGCTGCGATATCTACTACAAAAATCAATTCTCATAATCACTATAATATAGCAAATAGTGTCTATAGCCTTAATCAGCTACAAATGACTTGTGAAAATATTCAATGGGTCTCTCCTGTTGTATGTTGGTTTGGCAATAGCTTAGATGCTAACGAATGCATCATTAGACCAGCTGTCGAATTTAAAGAAAAAAACTTGAGATACTCCGAAGAATGGATAGTAGGGAAATATAATCGAGATACTGCCTATGAAATAACTAAAGACGAGCACCAAAACCCAGTCTATGGGGGAAGTGTAAATGACGCTAGCGTAGTTAGATATTTGATTGAGCTTAAATCAAGAAAGTTAAAAACCATGTTTAACCCTATGTTTTTCCTTGATGTTCATGCAAAGCCTTGGCGTGGCAAGTTAACATGTGAAGCGCGATATATTTCAAATTTTTTTCAACGAGAACATGGTTACAATGATTTTATCATACATTATGCAAATCTAGTAAAAGACCATGTTGATGCATTCATCATTGGTTCAGAACTCATAGGACTGACAAAGATAAATAGTGATAATAGATTTCCGGCAGTTGATGAATTAATAAAATTAGCGCAAAAAGTAAAGCAAATCGTTGGAACTAACGTTCTTGTATCTTATGCTGCCGACTGGTCAGAATATCATCATACTGATGGTGGCTGGTTTAATCTTGATCCACTCTGGGCTTCTAAAGATATTGATTTTATTGGTATTGACGCATATTTCCCGGTTACTGACTCCGCTTCATCAGCAATTACTCCTGAAGAAATTGCTATTGGGTGGACAAAGGGTGAAGGGTATGACTATTACACAGACCTCAAAAATCGTAATGTAAAACACCAATTAGACCCAGCATATGCATGGAAAAACCTAAAATACTGGTGGGAACATACTCACCAAAACCCCGATAAAGAAAATACCGCTTGGGCGCCACGTTCTAAGCCTATTTGGTTCACTGAATTTGGTTTTCCGTCAATCGATAAAGCACCAAACCAGCCAAATGTATTTTTTGATCCTAAATGTATTGATGGCGGAGTGCCACGCTATTCAAACGGAGAAATTGATTTTTCAATTCAAAGAAGAGCCATTCGTGCTTTTTTGGAATATTGGAACACGCAAGAATATATCGGGCAAATGTTCCTATGGACTTGGGATGCAAGACCATATCCAGCATGGCCTCATATGAATGTCTGGCGGGACGGATATTTATGGGAAAAAGGACATTGGGTGAATAATAAATTTGGCTCATGCAGCGTTGCCTCGATCATTCTTGAAATATCAAAAAAATGTGGCATTGATATTAATCGTATCCAGGTAGGTTCCGTAGATCAACCAGTGGAAGGTCTTCTACTTAGCAATCGAATTACCGCTATTGATGCAATAAACACTCTTCGTGCCTCATATTTCTTTGATATTAACGCTAATGATCGCGACATAATAGCTTTTGTAAGCAGAGCTTATGGGAAAGAAATTTTTGTTGAATCCTCCGAATGCTTAAAACTATCAAATAATTCTTATATTGAAGAAATAGAGATACCTAAAAACGTAACACTAGGAAAAATAGATTTATATTTCATAAATCAAGATGATAATTACAACACTGCGTACAAGTACATCAACAATGAAGCAAATTCCTATGCTAACAAAGTAACATTACGCTTACCAATTGCAATGACAGATACCGAAGCTCAAAGAATTGGCCAGATGCTGCTCGGCAATGCTCATTATGAAGATAGAGTACTTAAGTTTGTCTTAAATAGCTGTAGTCTAAAGTTAAAACCCAGTGATTTTGTTATATTCAACTACCAAAACAAACGATATTCCATCAGGGTGATTAGCATAGTTTTACAAAATTTACAAATGTCTGTCACTGGTATTGTTGACGACAAACATTCCTACTCGAAGATCCCATTTGCAAAAAACAAACTCAATACCGACTTTAAACCAACGAAGGAAGCCAAATTAATCATTTTCGATCTTCCTTTTTCTTTAAACGGAACAAATACACCAGAACTATATGCTTGTTTACAAGGCATATCAAATTCTCCTCTATATGTAAAACTCAGCAATGATACTACTACTAATTGGAACAGAATCGGTAACATCTTACCGTCAAATTCAATTGGAACAGTCGTAAGCTTTCAGCAAGATTCAGCAGCAAGCATCTTTCATATAGACGAGGAAAATTTCGTGCTAGTTGGAGCTGATGATCTTGATATATCAAACTCGGGTAATTGGAGCTACGCAATGGTTGGTAACGAATTGATCTGTTTCAAATATATCGAAAAAATACAGACTGGCTTATATAAAATATCATACCTGACCAGAGGAGTGATTGGAACTGAAGAATATATATCGCTCCATGCTTCTGAAGAAAATTTTGTGCTCTTAAATTCTGATATGAACACAATTCCAATATCAGAAAAGTTGCAAGACCAGTCTATAGATTTTAAATGTGGTGATTGTGAAATTTCTATTATTTATCAGAACAAAGCGCAACAACCTCTTTTACCTTATATAACTAGGCAAGAATTAATAGATGAAAATTTATTCCTAAGCTGGGTCGCGCGCGTGCGTGATGATGGAAATTGGCAATTCTTAGCAAAAACGAAATCTTATGAGTTTACTGTAACTGTTACTGCTGCAGGACAAAAGATTAGCTCCACTACCGATCTATATGAAATTATCGTAGATATGAACTCACTTGATATTAGTGACGGGTATAAAGTCGCTATAATTGCCAAATAGTAAGAGGAGTCATCCCTGTAAAAGTCATCCCGAATTTAGTTCGGGATCTCAGGCAACGGAATGAGATCTTTGTACAGTTAACTTAATCAGAGCAGATATGAAAACTACAAATTTTTCTATGGATCTTATGGTTCCATCACAATTAAACAAAGATATTGTTTTTAATGAATCTTTATTAAAAATTGATAGCTTTATGAATTTCAGTGTGATTGATTTTATTGATCAAAACCCAGAGCAATTAAAAAATGGAGAAAAATTTATTATCTTAAATGGAAAACATAAAAACAAAATATGCTACAAACCATTAGAATCTAAGTTGGTACTTTTACACGAACCAAAACCTGGAATGGTAGTGTTTGTTATAAAAGCAGGTTATTTTTTTATATTTGCTAATAATGATTGGGAAAAAATAATCCTATCTGGTATAAAATTAGATGAGTTAGTTGTTCAAAATCAATTTATTGGTATCGATCAAAAATTTTTACTCTCTCCCAAACAGTCTCACTACTATCTCTATCTCAATTCGAACACTGAGATTTGTATTGAAGAAAGACTTCACTCTGAAATTTCTATCATTATAAAACAATCATCTACTAATTCATTTAATATAAAATGGCCAATAAATATTCTTTGGGAGCAAAAGCACCTCCCTACTATAAGCCAATCTCAAAATTCAATGGATTTAATTAAACTATATCAACTCCCAGAGAGTGGTCATCTGCTTGGGAAAATTATTGCTCAAAATTTTAGTTATTAGAGGTCAAAATTATGATTACATTACTTGCATCAATTGCTGGTTTCATCAGCTCAATAGTCCCAGAATTTATTAAATATTTTAAAGACATAAATGATAAAAAACATGAACTTAATATTCTCGATAGACAAATTGAATATAACAAAGCAAATGCATCCAGAACACTAGAGGAGATACATATTTCTAGAGAAATATTGGAACAAGCTTCCTTGTATTCAACCTACAAAACTAACATTAAATGGGTGGATATGCTAAACGGATCTGTACGACCTATGCTTGCATATAGTTTCTTCTTCATGTATATGACGGTAAAATACTTACAATATAAAGCTATATCTGCTTCAGCTCATGTCGTTGAGTATTTAAATGTAATATGGAACGTTGACGATCAAGCAATTTTTGCTGGCGTGATTAGTTTTTACTACGGCCAAAGAACTTTCAGAAATTTCTGGAAAAATAAATATGGCGAATTCAAATAAATCATGTAAAAAATATGCACAGATTTACAAACGCCAAAGGCATTGAATTAATAAAACATTTTGAAGGTTTTAAAGCAGAATCTTATATTTGCGCTGGTGGTCATTTAACCATCGGCTATGGACATAAAATCCAGGCTGGAAAACAATTTGGCACTATATCTTTAAACGAAGCAGAAGCTATTCTAGCAAATGATTTGCTACATTCTGAGAGAGCTGTAATAAAATACATCGATACATTGTTGCATGATAATCAATTCGCAGCCTTAGTCTCTTTTACCTTTAACATGGGCGGCGCAGCACTGCAACGCTCAACACTCAGGCAAAAAGTTAATTATGGCCTAAATAAAGAAGCTGGCAGAGAGTTCTTGAGATGGGTATATGCTGGCGGTAAAAGACTACAGGGATTAGCTCTTAGGCGATCAGCTGAAAGAAGTTTATTCTTGTCAGAAGTTTAAGTCGCCCTGTGTGACTAAAACCATCATGACGAGTTTTTCATTTAATTTACCT
>CANNHR010000053.1 GCA_947505405.1 Rickettsiales bacterium | reverse complement strand
ACTTGTTTGCAGGACTTATTAGTTACCAAATCCGTACTGATAAACCCTCATTAGATCAGTTACTAAAATTGAATCCTTAAACACAGTTGGGGTTAATTTTTAAGTAACTCCTTGCCCATGGAATTAGAGACAAATATCTTCAGTTCGTACTCGGAGTACTCAATCCTATCTGTCAATAACTCGTCTAAGCCTACTTGATCGTTTTTACCCTTTTTGTTTTGCTGCATCTGTTGTAATTCCAGCCATTTTTCTTTAATTGCATTCATACTAATTTGCCTAGATTTGCTGGCTAAATCCTTGGCAAATTCAATATCTTCTTTTTTAAATTCAAACCTTTCTTCTGCTTTTGTATTTAAGCAAAACATAATCATTAGAATTAAAAGAGGCAGCAGTTTTTCTTGCGCCATATCAAGTACCCCCAATCTTGTCCGTCATATGGATATTCTTTAAATGCACTATAGGCCATATCACTTAAACCTAGAGGCCAACAACCAATTCCATCGGAACTAGATTTCGGATTCGTCATCTGTAATTTGTATTGGCTCTTTTTTATTTTTAGTGCTCTGCTCTTTCTACATATACCACCGTTGATGCTTGCATCTGTTGTTGACGTCTCTTGCGCCAGCCCAATACGATGCATCTTTGAGATAACTCTTGTTGTTAGTAATGAGCTGTTTTACACACCGCCGACATGATCAGCGTTTGCGCCAGAAAATGGATACATATTGCCAAGGCAGCCAGCACACCAGAACATGCTATCTATCGCTGTTGTAGCTGTGCGCTTGCGCAGTCCAAACCACACGCAGCTTGAGCAATAGGATTGCCAAAAAGAATTGCTTCTGGATTAAGCAGAGACTGTAGCTTGGGATCATTCCAGGTAATGTCAAACTCACTCATATAAGCCACGTCAAACGTACTTTGCTCTAAACACATGAAATCGGTTAACAACTCAAGCCAGTAGATCAATGGATATACATAGTAATGCAAATGATAGAAGCTTGAGTGGGTTGCCCGCTTGTCATAGCCTCTGGCGTAACTACTGATTTTCTTTGCATCAGTCCCAAGTGCTATACCACCAAGATTCACCATGCAATAAGGCGTTCTAGTTACATCAACTAAACGAACCGGCTCCCAAAACCCAATTGATATTCCAGGAATTGGAATAGGTTGACCAAACTTACTACATGCACAAACAGGTGATGATGGATTTTTGATATCACGCTTTTTAGGAGTTACACCTTTGCCAATGGAGAGCCCACCAATCGAAATTGGTAACAAACATCCCCAGCAAACATCAGTTATCGGGTTGACAAATCTGCCCTTGCAAGTTACGCTAGCATTCGCTGATATAGGCATTAATATGACTAGAAGCAGCATGATTATCTGTTTATTCAGAGAGCTCAGTTGGTCTATAGTTTGAATCCTCCAAGACTTGTGACTATAGACCAGCGTCTGCTGGTATGTTTTCATTTTTCTTTGATACCCTCATCAAGCAAATTAACTACTAATTTAATAACTATCTCCTTTTGCATAGGATCACTTTCAGCAATCAATAATGCAATTGCCGTTAGTGCCTCAGGAACAATTGTTGTTAACTTAAAATCACTAATGCTTAAAAACAGCAAAAATAATAAGCACCCTATTCTCTTGTTACCATCTGAAAACGGATGATCTTTAATAATAAAATAAATAAGGTGAGCCGCCTTTTCTATAGTCGAAGGATACAGCTCATTACCACCAAAAGTTTGGTATAGATTACCTATTATTCCTTCCAAAGCATGATCTCTTTCTCTACCAAATAATTCACTTGCTTCATTTTTTAGTGCTAACTCATGTTTTAAACTAACAATCGCTTGTTTTGCAATTTCATATTCAAGTGCTTCCAGTTCTTTGCTTGATTTAAGTTCTGGTATGAGCAACTTATTCTCATCATATTTAATTAAAATATCCCATGTTTTGGTGTATGATTTTATTAGGCTCAGCACCTGGGCGCCCATGTCATTTACCAAACTTTGATTAACTAAAGTGTTTGACAATAATAAAACTGTTTGCTTTAAACCATCGAGCTCCTTCTGCATGATCTTCCTTTGATTAATGCTATACCCTTTAATTAAATATTCTTTTAGCACTCCGCTTGCCCAATGCCGGAACTCAACTCCTCGCTTAGAATTAACACGATAACCAACTGAGATAATTGCATCTAAATTGTAGTAATCCACTTGATAAATCTTGCCATCAGATGCAGTTGTTGCAAAATTTGCAACAACTGATTCTTGCTGTAACTCCCCGTCCTTAAATATATTGCTTAGGTGTCTTGAGATTACTGATTTATCTCTACCAAAAACTTCAACTAATTGATTCAGAGATAACCAAACAGTTTCATCACTAAGTTTTACATTTACTTCGATGTCACCATTATCATTCTTAAATATTGCTACTTGATTTTCTAATTCACTTCTTAGCTGCACCATCATTAATACCTATATCTTAAATTTTTAAATTACCGACTTATACATACTAGATAGATTTTTGTTTTTCTCCAACCAACAAGTCCTTGCCAAGCTTTGCCCAATGTTCTTTTACTTTTGGCTTTTCTTGCATAGCACGCTTACAGTCAAGCAACATTCCGTAAAGTATGTAAGCCTCTGCTGGATGCATGTGATCAAGCTCTGCTTTTACTAACAAGCCACCAAGTTGTATCTTCTTTCTGGCATCTTCCTTTCTATCCATGATCTTTCTCCTTTTTAACTGCATCTGATTGTAAAGCAGGATTCTTATTCCTCGCTGTAGCAGAATTGCGTAATTTGTTACTGGGTATTTTAGTTTGTCCGAGCTGCATCAGCTCCATGAGTAAGCTTGATGCGGCATTTGTTGGATTGCTTGCATATATAGCAAGACCTGCTAGCAACCTATTATCCAAAGTTAAACCGCCATTTGATTGTAATACATTAACAATCTCTTCCGTGCGTAGCGGCAATAACCTAGCCTTTTCTTCCTCTAATGCCTTGATTTTCTCTAATATTCTTGATGTATCTTTACTCATGACTTACCTCTTTTCTTTCTATTGTATATTTTTGCGTATATTCAACTCCTGCCTCATAATTACCCCCATACTTCGTAATAGCACCCAAGATCAGTAATGTAATAAATATCAACATCATTAAAATGTTGATTGGCTTTTGGACATATAGAAAACCAGCCAGTACTTGAGATAACATTGCTTTAATTCGTTTTTTCATTGCTCTTCCGATAAAAAGGTTGGATTTCATCTGGTTTCACAAAGCTTTGAAATAATTCCTTAGATACTAGATACACTTCTTCTTTCTCCTCTGGCGGTAATTGGATTTTTACAGCACTCCCCAAAAGAACAACACTTGCTATAAATGTATCGACATGTCTAAGAAAGATTGAGGCACACTGCTGAGTGTTTTATCTTTATTAAAAATTTTCATATATATGACCTCCATTTTGGCAATTATAAATTTTCTCTACGCTAGTAAACCTGTTTCTTAGACTTGAAAAAGTACATAAAAAGTAATATGCAAATATCAAACAAAATTAATTTATCAACCCCAGGCACTAAAAGTGCAATAACCAAAAATAGCCCAAAGAAATTAGTGCATGCACGATCAAATACCTGACTTCTACTAAAAATTGACAATTTGTTTTTCATTTTAATGCATCACTTGTATCTTTATTTGTACTAAGCAAAATGCTCTTAAGTAGAAGTAGGAAGCAAAAAATACTCAAAGGCTTTAATGCCAATTCACCGATCAAAAGGAATGGAAATACCGTTTTTGACATTAAAACAGAGGCAAGTGATAACAAATAACAACTGATTCCTAGCCCCACAATACGCTTTGAGTTGGAGCTTTGTTTAAGAATGCCTAATGCTATTACCACTAATCCCATTAACTTGGCATATTCATTAATGGCTATTGCCATATCAAAGTTATTATTGGCCAAATAGGGAACTATCGCCCCAACAAAAACCCATATCACCATCGTCATTAAAACCAGACTCCAATTAGATGGTGTGTTCATAATTCTGTTTGTAATGCGGCAAATTATATCTTCTAGTTTTGCAGCTATTTTTAATTCCGTATTTTGCATAATATTCTCCTATTAGTTTGTTAAATTAATCTCATCAATACGTATTTTTAGCCCTTCTTGAACAGCTATTGCTGGACTATGCTTGATTCCGAATTTCGTTGTTAGCTCACCACTTTGATCAAAATACACATTACTTTTATGCCGTTCCTCTAATTTATCTTGGAGCTTAAATACGCTCCCACCAACTAAGATAATTCGATCTTCAACCGGCTCTTTCTGCTCAGGAAGCGGATTACTTAATTGCTCTTGTAACCACTCCACTTGTTTTGCTTCTCTACTATCAACAAAAAACAAACGTCTGTTTAAATCCATGTGCTCTAAGGGGTTTACGGTAGTCCCCGCCTTGTGTAATATTTTACCGCATGGTAATACAGCATCCTCATCTAACGTATATGTTGGATCAAAATAAAATGTCCTGTTTTCAGTTACTCCTGTTATACCAATTACTGGAGTTGGATTCTCTACCCTATCTATAGCTATTTTTTGCATTTTCTCTCTTTCAGTATCCATATCTATTTCTGCTAATTTGCGTTTCATCATCAATGTAAAAGCCTCTTCCTCAATTTTAAATGTATTCCCAAGCTTTCCTAAATCATTAGCCATCGCAAGCTGGCTTTGCACAAAGCTGATTAAAATTAAAGTAATAATGACCTTATACATGTTAATTTAGTGCCCCGCTAAGCTCAGGCAATGTGCCATATTTCTTCGACAATACCATTATCGCCTCGTGTTTAGTTAGGCCTTCTTTTTCTTTCTGCAACAAGAAACTAAAGTCAGCGTTTTCTGTTGAAAATAATGAAGTCGAATAGGCTTCTGTTGCTAGTCTGCCAACAACTGTTGCACCATCCGTGTTAATTAATACTTCCGAGAACTTGTTTTGTGAGCACTTCCTGAGGCTCTCAATTAGTGGTACATATTTCTTGTAACTCTCTGAGGAACTAAATGCCTTTATACCATCAGCATTTTGCTGTAATATTAGCTTCCATGTAGAACATTCAAGAACTGCCGCTTGAGAGTTACGTGAGCCGCACTGATTGCTAAAGCTGGTAAGATCCTGCGTACATACAACCAAACTTCCACCATATTTTCTAACAGTCCTGGCAAACCGCTCCAGAAAACTAGCTGCAAAATCCAGAATCATCCATGCCTCATCAACAATTAGCATGAAACGTCTTGATCTGTCTCCACACAAAAATTGCATAGTGATTTGCATTAGAATCACCTGTAGCACCACACCAAGTAAAGGTTTGTCATTTTGTAACTCCTCAAGCTCAAATACTGTTAGCATTTTCTTAAAACTAGCCTCAGCGCCGCTAGCAAAAAATCGCCCATGAATACCCTCATCGGTATAAGGATACAAACTATCAGCCATTGTACTTGCTCCCTCAACAGGATTATCCTTTTTGTCCTTTAAACTTGCTAACACACTAGCAAGCTTGGTGATATCTAGCTGCTCACCAAATCTACTAATTCCCTCCAATATTGCGCGTTCAATCAAAGCTTCTCCTCTAGCTTTGCCAACAACTCCGCACATAGCAGCTAGCATTGATTTAGCGTATATGACACTATCTTTGGTAACGAAATGTGTTTTAATATCAGAACCAGGCGCAGCTGGAATCGATAATAACTCAATACCATCTGCTTCCTTGGATTCGTTAGAGCCACTCTTTCTACCAAAATCAAGAGCCTCTATCTTTTCCAGTGACAAACCGGTGATATCTGCTATTTCTTCTATAGCTGTATTGCATTGGAGCAATTCTAAAGCTTTGGAATACCTAGCCCCACTACCACTTAACGCCGCAAACGGGTTTAAAGAAATATCGCAATTTTGGTTAAATTGTACCAACTCACCACTGAGCAACTTGCAAATATTTTTATAACTTGCGCCAATATCCAAGACAAAGACGGCAACATCCTGAGCTAACATACTTTGCGCCAATTCCTGCAAGAAAAATGACTTACCTGAACCAGGGGGTGCCATCATACAAATGTTATAATTGCCGCCACCACCAATCCTAAAATAAGGATTAAAATTAAATAACTGTCCACGCCTACCTATCAGCAGAGCACCAGATGTTGGTACACCTTTCCATTCACCCTGAATTGGTAATTTAGCAACCACTTCACCGCTAAGTGCATATCTGGTTAATTTAAAAAACCTCAGTGCTGACCAATATGAATATTGCATCATGGGTAGCATAGAAAGTGAAGCAACGCGGCCAATACGCTTGCACACTTCCAACTTCCAATCATTAGTATTATAAAGACTTTTGAGTACCTCCTCGGCAATCTCGATCTCATCACTCGGCGCAGTTAGCATAATTAGCATTGATTCCTGTAAAAAGCTTTCCCCCTTTTTAGCTAGCGCCTTAACCTCAACCCACTGTCTTGCTTCTTCTTGAGCTACAAGATCATTCTTTGTATATGACTTACTAGCAGCGTGAATAGCTCTACTACCAGCTGCATCCATTGCTGATGAACCTTTTGCACCAAGGTTATTAGCCACTGTATATGAAATCACAAACCTGCCTGGGATACTTCTATTCTCATCACCAAGCAAATTAATCATTTGAGCAAGACAAAATGATTCAGGCAGCTCGCTTGGTGCAAATAACTTTGACACTAAACCAGTGTCGTGGTGAATAATTTGATCGATTTCAACAGTGTTTGGAACTAATGGCTCTAATATTTGATCAGCTAGATTATTAAAAATGTCATATTTCGGTTGTTGTTGTTTTTTCGTTTTTTTGTTTAAATTCATTTGCAGTAAATCACGGCCTACAGCTATTAAATCAGCTGATGTACAACTTCTTGGATTTAAGTTTTCTGCCCTTAATTTGTTTTCTAGCTTCTTTTTGAACTTAAGCAACGACTCAACACTTTTATCGCCACCATCCTTAATCGAGTAGGTCACAAAACTACGATAATTGCGAGCAAGTCTACCGTCAGTAGCAGAGGCAAAATCAGTCGCTAGATTCTCGATAAAATGCCTTCTGTAGGCCGTCATCTTCTCTAGCGGCCCGCCACCATATTTACGCCCCTTTTGCCACATGTCCAAAATATGAGACACCTCATGCGACGCAATTATCAGAAACTGTAAATAACCGCCAGCTGGTAACTCATCGGCAAAAAATAAAGTGAAGTTCTTCTCAATAGAATCATTACTCCCAACAATAGGATCAATTTCAAACCAACAACCAATACTACCCTCGCTAAATACAACCCCGCTACTATCCTCAGCAAATTTGTAAAGCAGTGATGAACTAAGAGGTTTTGCTCCTTTAGTATCTTGCTCCAAGGCTTCCATAGTTTCCCCCATCGGGTCATATCCTCTTTCGCCCTCTACTTTAAATCCGCAGAACTTGGCAAACTTGCTAAAATGTTTTTCTATTGCTAGCATTAGATTGCCTCCCCGCTTAACTGATAATCAGATACTGTCGCTTTTGTCATAGGTTGCAGCAGCGCATCGTGCTTCTGGCTTTCTTTACATTTACGGCCACGACAGTTTTTCTTTTTTTCATTAAAGTTCTCTATCTCGCCATTAGCAATCATCCTGTCTACTCTATCCATACTCATACAATTAGCTCCTCTTGCATCACCGCATGAAAAACTACTGCTGTAAGTACTGCAACCAGTTAAAACGATACTTGTCAGTAAAATGGATATTGCTCGATACTTAACTATTTTCTTCAGACTCATTATTTGTCTCTCCTACTCTATTGCTTTGCTTGCTTGATTTTTTGATGAGTATTAATCTCACCAACAAAAAAACCTTTAGTGATTTGAGTATTAACTCTAACCCCAGAAGGAATGGTTAAAACTGGTGACATCGCCTCAGCTTGACGCAAATAATAATCAGCTAGTTTTTCACCGGCGTTACTGGTGCCCGTTAATGCTCCTTGGGTCAGCATATCGCCCATATTTTTCTTCTTTGTCGATATTAATCCTGCACCACTAAGCGTCGTACCTTCTTGACCCTTAGCGCTGCCACTTAATCCACTAATTAAACCGCCAATCATCGCATTTTTAATATGTTTGGAACCAGTCGATACTACCGTGCCCTTAATACCGTTATAGCCATCGGGTCCGAAAATCTGGCCGGCTATTTTACTCGTCTCATAAAGTCCATCATGCTCACAAACCAGTTTCTCAAGACGAATAATTGCCCTCTCAGAAGAGAGATCGCCATAAGCGCTACCCATAATGCTGCACTTAGCTATATCGGTTTTATTGGCTTTATTTAAGTTACCCCTACCGGTTAATCTAATACTCACCGGAGTTGCATTCTCATCTGGCGCACTAAGGGCCGTTGATACCACCACTCCACCAAGTAAATAGCCTGTAAAATACGTCCCTTCAGGAATATAATTTGTCGCAGATTTTGGTCGATCGAATTCTACCTCATGTTCAAATTCCACTGCCGTCATAGCATTGTGGTGCGTTGGTATAGACTGCAACCGCTCTTGTTCCTCTCCAGCAACTCGGCGTAAATCCAAACTAGCACTGGTTAATTCTTCTTGCGCTGCTTTAAGTTTTTCCTTGGTTTCTTTTAATTCTTGCTCAATAGCGCTATTTGCCTTGGCGACTAACTGATCTTGCGCTGATTCCATTGTTTTAAGGCGTTCATTGATTTCTTCTTTTTGAAGGGCCATGATATTTTCAAAATGCTCTCGCCATCTTTTTTCTGTATCGATAGTGGTATCAGGTAGCTCGATCTTTGTCGTTTTTGCCTCTATTGGTTCGTTCTTCTTTTCATACGATTTGTTTTTTTCCTGTACCAAAATAACCAAGCCAAAACCTATGAGCATTATTAAGCCAATCACTAATTTTAAAATTAGTTTTTGACGGGCAGATATGGCCTTATTATTATCACCTTCTCTTCGACCAAAAATTGCTCCAATGATTTCCTTTAATCGTTCCATCATGACTCTAACTCCTTCCTTAACACTAAAAATCCTTCCATATTACCGCCGCTTTTTAAGAGTTGATTGTGGAGCGAGATGGCTAAAACCCCTTTGAACGCTTTAGATAAACTCCTTGCATCAATTGAAATCTCTTTTTTACCTTTGTTCTTTAATGTCAAGACCACACCGACAAAATCACCAAAACGATAAACCATGTTCTGTTCGGCATTTAAAGAAGCAAAAGTTTCATTGCCCATAGCACTAATCTTCACCGCTTTTTTACTTTGCATGACATAGTATTTTCTCTTTTCCTTGCTCATCATGGCATTTAGTAATTGTTTAATTTCTAAAGTCTCTTCAACCTTGGCTAAGTTTTCACTTTGCAACTCAAGACACACTATTTTTGGCCTGTCAACTTCAACAGTATGTAGTAATAAATCAATAACTCTTCCCCCAGCTAACTGTACCGCCAAGGCAAAGCTTTTGCCTGCTTCTAATTTTGAGGTTAAAAATAATTCACTGCCATTATGTGATAACAGCGCGCTATACTCAGCAGAGTCTCCCCAGATGGTAGTGGCAATGAACGGAGCTATGCTAATACGGTTAATACCGGTGGAGCTAATGGTCACGTGAGCAGGTTGCTTGTATTCTATATGTAACCCTTCTTTTTTGGCATAATCCGCTCCTTGGCTACTACTGCTTAAGAGTAATATTGGGATCAATACCGCATATATTGGCACAAATTTGCTTTTATTCATTCTCAATGTCCTCTTTTGACAATTTAACAAACTCTTTCAAAAGCAATCGTCCCGATACCCATTCAAAAGATAATTGGTAAATCGCAGGCTCACTCTCAAAACCTCTATTGCCAAACCTACTAACGAGCTGACCAAACGCCCTCACTGTTAAAGCAGAAGCATCGGTCTCTAGTTTTTTTAAGGCAAAATGAGTGCTAAGAGCAAAATGCTCATATTGCTCCTTGGCATTAGCGAAATATTCCCCTAGCAGTTTTAATCCAGCTAGATCAGTTGTCGCCACATGCGCTAAGACCCTATCTCTTTTCCAAGCAATCGATGTAGTGTCAAGGTCAAGCAACAATGGCAAATACATCGCGGCGTTTTCTTCAAGATAACTTGATGAAACATTCTGATCAGTTGTCCATGCCTCTTGCTGTAACCCAGGCACAAGTATTGTCCTCTCAGAAACACTTAGTAACTTAAGACTTACCAGTATTAGGCTAGCCAGAGACAAAGCGCAAAACACCATAAAGACATTACGTTGCCTAGCCACGGTTTCTATGTTTTGACTCATTACATTTAATTGCATTTCTTTATTCCCTTCTGTGTTTATTTTATATGTTTTTATATTTTACCTATGGCTAGCCTTACAACTCCTCTTTCTCAGATGATTCTGGGATATTGCGACTAAGCCAATCCTTTGCATATGGTAAATTCCAATATAAAAATCTTTGAAAACCACCATTAAATAATGAATTAGAAATCCAGTTACCAAAGGCAAACCCTATTCCACCAGCACCGAGCCCCCAAATCACTCCTTTGCTTAAGCCAACTAATAACATGCCAACACCACAGCCAATCAAAGAACCAATGCTAAAATTGTATAGTTTTCGTTGTTTGTTCAAACA
>CANNHR010000052.1 GCA_947505405.1 Rickettsiales bacterium | reverse complement strand
TCATCGACAAAACAGAACAAACTATCGTAATCTATATTCATTAGGGTAATCTTTATTGATTGAAAACTCTAGAATACCCTAATATCTTCAGCTATTCAGCTCCTTTCTTAAACACAGTTGGGGTTATGGATAAGGAGTCTAAGTCAGTTATGCACTAGGTAAGGAATCCACTAGCGGTCATCCCGAACTTGTTTGAAGCTTGGCCTGCCTTTGTTTTAAGTCATCCTGAACTTGTTTCAGGATCTTCTTCTGCCGCCTGAGATACCGGGTCAAGCCCGGTATGACTATGTAACAATTCTGTCATGGTGACCTAGATTTCCGCCTGCGCGGGACTGACATCGAGAGGCTGTTTTATGCAAAAACATTCTCAGTAATTCCATAATATTTTTGTACATAATATCGTCGTTTTCTTATGGATTTTATAATAAAGTTTATCTCGCATCCCTTTTATTTATTCACACGTAAGAGTTCTGACGGAAGGACTAGTTATCCTGAACCGAAGGCGGGAGCCCCATTATGGTTAAGATCACTTGTCTTGCCATAAAGTAAAGCATTAGAGCAATCCATAGGTAACTGTACAGAAACCAATTTTGCCACATATTAAATGAAATCATCGATATAATTAAAAAAGTGCAGAAGCAAGCAATGCCTGTAGATCTAATACTTCTGAGACGCCTGGATTTATGCTGCCAAAATACTTTGTTCCAGCAAAATAAATATTTACATAAAAGCGCTAAATAAATCGTTAAGCCTACAATACCGTTTTCAAGTAAGATTTGTACTATGTTATTATGCGGGTGAGTTGGAAAAAGAGATAATTTTTGCCCGTCATACTCAATAAAATCCTCATCAATGCTCTCAAAATTTCTTGATGCTCCATGTCCCCACCCAATAAAAGGTTTTTGAGCTATTTTTTGTACAGAATAATCCCAGATGAACAATCTGTGTTTAGCAGAAATTGGTAAAAAATTTGCTTCTTCTGCAATTTTGTATGGAGTAATTAGCGTGATAATGCTTATAAAAATAAGAATGCATGAGATTAGTAAAAATGATAATAGCCTTGGGTTTGCAAAGCAATTATACATAGTTACCAAAAATACTACTCCCCCAACAGAAAACGATGCAAAAGCTGCTAGATTATCAGATATACCAAGAGTGAATAATACTACCACATAGACAACAAATGCCTGTATATTTTTTTTACTTCCTATCAATGACGCAATCACTACCCATGCAAATAGAGCAAGCATGGCGCATCCTCGATCTAGATAGTGTAGATAGAAATCATAGTTATTTTTGGTTTGGAAAGTTTTTCTAAATAATGTGCTAATAAAGCCACCACTCAGTAACTCTGTATAGAATAAGATAAGTGCTCCAAGCAAGCCAATTTTTAAGGTTATATCTCTTATTTTTGATTTATCTATCAATAAATCAATGTTGGTGATTAAAATATATACGACTATCGAAATAGAAAATACTGAAAGAAGAGACACAACGCTTACTATCGGTTTAGTAGACCATAAGCTGCTGATACATAGCAAAGTAAAAAAAACTGTCTCAAGTTTGAAATTAATAAAACGAACTTTGACTTGGTTTTTGATAGAATATAAAGCTGCAGCTAAAAATAATGGAATTGTAATGCCAAGAGATAATCCAGCGATAAGGCCGCTTGTTGGAATAAGTACAAGAAGAGAACGAAGTAATTGCTGCATAGAACACTACTTCTTAGCGCTGACTACACAGTCCAGAGGAATGACCTCGTACACTGGGTGTTCAAGTGTAGATAATGATGGGTTTGATGATAGTAACCAACCATAAAAAATTGAAGTATTAGCTTCTTCAATTTTATTATCTAATATAGTTAGTAACATCAAATTATTTGCATTGTACGGGTCAGTAGCCTTTATACATTTATGTAGTTCGATTGATAAGTTGCCAAAAAATTTCACTTCACCAATTTTTAATATATGCTCAGCTGATTTTGTTGTAATTTTATTTAAAATAATTAATTTAGCCTTGTCTGCTTGCTGTAACGATTCAACTTTTTCAACCAGGCTATTCTCGCCTGTTGAATTAGTAGGGGTTTGAATTGGTTGAAGTGCAGTTATGTCACTACTCATCACTTGCTTACTCTCTATAGGTTTTACTCCGTCGCTCTTAGTATCGAATACCTGTGAATTGACCGTAGTGTTGCGCTCAGATTCAGCTTTAAGGTCAGCGCTAAGTGCTTGCTCTATGTCCGAAATATCCAGTTCTGTTGCAAAAGTTTGCACAGAGCATAGTAATGCTATGAGAAGCACAAAAGATTTGAGTGATAAAAATCTTATAAATCTATCTGTAAATTTAAAGGCAATCATTATTATGCTGGTTAATTAAGTATTTAATATGTGAAAACACTAGTTATGGTATAACAAGCTGCGCAGCCAATGTAAATAAAATAGTTTACAACGGCTTTATAGAGATAGGTTTTAACGACTTAAAATAGGATTTTATGCGATTTATATTCATCATATGGTTGACATTACGGATTAACAGCATTAGTCGGAATAAATTTGGGGTGTCATCCCATGTAAAGGTCAACTAATTCGATGACAAATTTTGTATAGTAGAAAGAGGAGTTTTGCCATTTAGAGCCTGATGAGGTCTTATTTCATTATAATAAATCATATATTTAAATAATTCCTCTTCTAACTTCAAGTTCAGGATGACTTAAAGGCAGGCGCAGCCTAACTAAATTCAGCATGACTGTGTTTTAGCTACGCTTCTTATAAAATGCTCTCTTCCTGCAATTTTGTGTAAACAGAGAATAAATCAAAGCAACCTGGATTCTGCTTATAACTAATTTCAGCTTTTTGCAGAGTGTCTATGTACTTAAGCGCATCAGTTGAACTGTATATACGTACTACTTGCTTAAAATCATCTACATATTTGAAGAAAATGGGGGGAGAAAGGGATTTGATTGCTTTATCTATGTTTTCACCATCTTCAACTCTTGACGTTACAGAGTAAACATTAAAAAAATATCTCAGTAATGCCCTAATCATGAGTACTTCATTTATGCTTTGTTGTTTTAGTTTGTCAACTTCTTTAAGAAATTTTAACGGTTCTTTTTTACTAAAATACACACACATATCATCACCACTCGCCACAAGATCATGGCTAAGAGAAAGCAGTATATCGTCTTTCGTAATAGTTGTTTTGTCATGTGTATAATAAAAAAGCTTTTCTAGTTCTGATTTTATTATTTGGTGATCACCTTTTAAATGTGATTTGAGGTAGAATAGAGCGTCCTCATCAATTTGTTTATGTCTCTTTCTGCATTGTTCAAGAATAAGTTTTGCTATAGTTTGTTCATTATCAAAGTAACAAGCTAAAATTGCCAAATGTTGTTGCTCTTCAAAAAATTTACGTACACCATTTGCTGGCAATGAATCTTGAGCAACAAAGCACACAAAATGGTAAAAGTCGCTTTTAGAAAAGAGCCCTTTCATTTCTTTTGTAATAGTGTGGGAAATATCTGTAATTTTAATGATTTCCCTTTGAGCAAAGAAATTTTTACTATTTGCAATCATTGACAGTTTATCAGCTGATAGGTCTTTTGCGCAATAGGTAGAAGTAGTTAATGAGAGTTTCTTTTCTATAAGATTTAAAGAGGATGAAATAAATCCTTGATTTGGTCCATGCATTACCAGAGCTTTAATTTCTCCATTCTCGATTTTGTGAATTAGTTCTGCTAATCCACTTGTAAAAAATTTCATTTCTTAGAACCTGTCTTCAATATAAAGAATAATTCTATTTCTAATTTCTTCAGCCGATATTATTGCTAAATTCATAAGCACTTGCTGATTTTTTGTTGAATTGGCATATGGCGAGAAGCTTGTATTATAAGAGGATAACCTGGTAAACGTTCCAGATAGGATAGTCCTATCGGTCATCTTTTCTTTAAGTGTATATGAAACTCTTAATGTAACTATCTCTCTAAGCACATCAGAATTTTTCTGTATTATACTAAAATCTTGAGAAAATTGTAATTTGGTTTCTAGAATATAGTTCGCAGGTAAAGAAGGGGGAATGATGTTTTTAAGTTGATTATAAAACTCAGCTCCTTCTATTGTACCTGGTGGTGCTATCTCTATTTTTTGCAGAAGTTCATAAGTTTTATTATCTAATGTTTTATAAATCGGCTTGAAGCCACAAGCGCTTAGCAGGAACAGTGTGGCAACTGTCATAATAGAATGAAAATTCTGCACCTTTTCCTGCTATTTTATATTAACTTACAATTTTCTCAATCAAACCTTTAATTACAGAACTAGCACTCTCGCTATTATCTGCTGGTTCCAAGGTTGTTGTGTTAGCGCTATTCGAATTTTGCGTATTTGTCTTTTTCGCAATTCTTTTTCTATTGCGATTTGGTCTACGTTTTTTTACTAGTGGCTTTTCTTGAGAATCAATTTGATCCTTTTTTTCTTCAGTTGATATTTCAGAAGCTTCTGGCCTTATCTCATCAGTTTTAGCGTCAGAGGAGCTTACAGCTCTTTCTATCTTATGTTTTGGTTTGGTTGGTCCATTGTTGTTCTCAGAAAACTCGTTGTAAATTTCTGAGGTATCTTGCAAAACTGGTGAATCTTCGGAGTCGACAGTTTTATATTTATCTGAAAGCTTTATCTTTTCTATAGAGTAACTATCAGATGTTGCATCTTTATCAATGTAGAAATTTAGTTTGATATTATATTTATTCTCAACAAAAGAAATTTCGGCGCGCTTATTATTTAGTAAATAAATCACTGAAGAAGCGATGCTAAAGACGTTTACTACATCGTAAGAACTATTAAAAATTTCATTTTCAATAGTTCTTAATATTAGCATCGCATTTGACTCATCAGCTCTTACTACGCCTTTGCCACTACAATGAGAGCATATTTTAGAGTTCATTTCTAAAAATGATGGTCTTAGCCGTTGTCTTGACATTTCTAGTAGCCCAAAAGAGCTAATAGGAGATGTTTGGATTCTAGCTTTATCTTTGCTAAAATACTCCCAAAGTGATCTTTCTAAGATTTTTTTATTTTTAGTTTCATTTAAGTCGATGAAATCAATTATTAGCAATCCCGAAAGGTCCCTAAGTTTTGCTTGTCTAGAAATCTCTTTTGCAGCTTCAAGATTAGTCTTTAAAGCCATTTCTTCTATATTACGCTCGCTGGTTGCTTTACCAGAGTTAACATCAATTGAAACCAAAGCTTCTGTCGGGTTAATTACTATATAACCACCGGATGGCAAGTACACGATTGGTTGATAAAGTTTTATTAATTGATCCTCTATTGCAAATTTCGTAAATATGGGAGTTTTACTTTTATATTCTTTTACGCTTTTTACTTCATGAGGAAGAATATCATTCATGAATTTTATGCATGAAGTATATGCTTGTTTTCCTTGAACAACAATTTCTTTTACATTGCGATCAAACATATCACGGATGGTTTTTAGAATAATCCCATCCTCTTGGTGAATAAAACAAGGAGCTTTTGATTGTAGGGTTGTTTCCCTGATTTTATTCCATAGTTTTGCCAAATAATCATAATCTTTCTTTATTTCTAAGGTTGTATGACCTGCACCAGCGGTTCTGGCAATTACACTGAAAGACTTATTTTCTGTTTTTGATACTAAATCATTAATAATTTTCTTTAATCTTCTACGCTCTTCAGCGTTAGAGATTTTTCTTGAAATGCCATTTTGTGATGATTTATTTGGCATTAAAACGCAGTATTTTCCAGCAAGAGAGATGAAAGTTGTCATCGATGCACCTTTATTACCTCGCTCTTCTTTTGTAGCTTGTATTAGCAATATTTGCCCCTTTTTTATGACTTCTTGAATCTTGTATTGTTTATGATGAGATTCTTCATTATTTCGCGAAATGCCTTCAATTTCATCATCTTCAACATCGATATTAAAATCTGATTGAAGTTTTTCATCGACCATTTTTTCAATAGTGCTAATATCGATGTCATCACTATCAATTAGTTCGTGAAATTTTGTGGTGGCACTTTTTTCGGCTAAATCCTCTGATGTAATCTCCGCCGAGCTTAGCTCGTTACCAGCTAGAGTATTAACCTTCTTGTCAGTAGATAAAGTTTGGTAGTAGTCTGGATGTATCTCGCTAAACGGCAAGAAGCCCCCTTTGTCGCTACCATAATCGACAAAAGCTGCTTGAAGAGATGGTTCTATTCTTGTTATTTTTGCTAGATAGATATTCCCTTTAATTTGTTTTTTATTAGCAGAATTAAATTCTAAATTTTCAATATTGTTGTTCTTGTCTAGCAAAACTACCCGTGTTTCTGACGGGAAGTTTGCATCGACTATTATTTTTTTGCTCATACCTTCTCATATAAATATATTCATTTACTTTTAAAGTCAGGCAAACATACATCGTAAAACGAGAATTTATATATCAATCATATTCATTCGCTTTATTTATTTTACTATTGGATTTACGCTCACACTTACAACTAAATGCATTATCTGCCCAATAGAAGGTGATGTAAATCGGTTGCTCTTGACTAGTAAAATTTATATACCAACAATAGGGGATTAGCAAACAATATTTATGACAAAGAACAATAGGATGCGTGCTTTTTTCACTTACTTTTTCTGTGTTGTTGTATATTTTGTTATACTTGCGACTAATGACACATTTTTGACTTCGCACCACAGTAATCAAGAAGTATCTTTTACCGAATATGACCAAATAGAATATTATAAGATCTTAGGATATATGGTTGCTTCAATTTTTTTACTCATATTTTCTAGGATCATCCCTTTGAACATGGCTATAACACTAGGTACAATCTTGTATTTCCTTAGCATGATGGCTATTAGTCTTGGTGATATTACTAGTCAAACTAACTTCCTTTATTTCTCTTTATATGCTGCAAGTTATATAGTAGTAGGTAGTGCGATTTTTTTATATATTCTTTGCGATACTAAAGTTAGCAACTCTTTTACTCTTATTTGTGTTTGTTTGGCTGCTGTTGTATCTTTTGTCATAAACGAGATTAAATTCTTTCTCCTTACAAGTAATAAACCAACAGGATTGACAGAATTAATAATAACTAACGTAATTTTGCTTGTAGTTCTTGTTTTAATTAATCGTGGTTATCCAATTTTTAAGAGAGAAATAAAATCCACTGATTATAATTTTTCTGGTGTTGTCAAGAATATGGAACTAGAAATTCTATGTGGATTTTCTTTGTTTTATATACTTATGATTGTGATTGATGGATATGATGTTTATTCAATAACAAACCATTTGTTTACTATTGTAGATAGTAGTATTCATAATTATATGATGCTATTAATAGTTTTTATAGTCAGCTTGCTGATGCTATACATAAAAAAAGTGAACATTCATATTGTGAATATAAGCGCTATAGGGTTATCATTTAGTTTATTCGTTACTATATCATATTGGGCAGAGTATAAGGTTTTAGGATTGATTGGCTGGTTTGTGCTTGGTTTGTTGCTTTCAGTGGTTGCTATATGTAATGTATTTGTGATAACCAAGAAATTTGATGAAATTAATCTCGTTACAGCTGTTTCATTATACCTATTAGGATGCTCTGGAGGATATTATTGTGGTTATATAACGATTGACACTTCCGAGGATACATTGGGTGAAAATGGCTTTCTGATTTCAGTTTGCTTTGTATTATTTAGCTTATTAGCTTATTATATCTATCTCTTTAAGAAGTATAGATTGTCGCAATAGACCTCCTGCGTAACCCACAAATGAGCGAGGAATTTTTTCCGAAAAATGCAGATTACGCGTGAGGAGCACAAGTCAATTTTGACGACAAAATTACCACTCAGAATGAGGTTACGCAGGAGGTCTAATGAAAAAGTTAAATATAGTTGGTGGCGGTTTAGCTGGCGCCGAAGCTGCTTGGCAAGCTGCAAATCGCGGTATGGAGGTTAAGCTGTATGAGATGCGTAACCAGTCAAGAAAAACTCAAGCTCACCAAACAGATAAATTGGCTGAGCTAGTTTGTTCAAATTCTTTTAGAAACGATGATCCAACGAGTGCTATTGGATTGCTGCATGAAGAAATGAGGAGATTAGATTCTCTTATTATGCGTGCTGCAGATCAAACAAAAGTTCCAGCTGGATCTGCCTTGGCGATGGACCGCGAGCAATTTTCCCAGGTAGTCACTGACTTCATAAGCAAGCATAAAAATATCAGTATTGTGAGAGATGAAGTTAAAGAGTTGCCGTTGGATGGAAGCTGGATAATAGCTACAGGCCCGCTAACATCAGATGAACTTAGCCGTCATATTATGAAAGTTACTGGCGAAGATAAGTTGGCATTTTTCGATGCAATTGCTCCGATAGTGTATAAAGATACTATAGATTTCAGTACAGCATGGTTCCAATCTAGATATGATAAAGAAGGCCCAGGTGGTACTGGCAAAGATTATATTAATTGTCCGCTAAATAAGGATCAATACTACGATTTTATAGATAAATTGCTTTTAGGTGAGAAAACAGAGTTCAAAGAATGGGAAAAAGATACTCCATATTTTAATGGATGTTTACCTATTGAAATAATGGCGCAGCGAGGACGAGATACTCTAAGATTTGGTCCTATGAAGCCAGTTGGACTCAGTAACCCATACGGTATACAGAAGCCATATGCAGTTTTGCAGTTACGTCAAGATAATGCTCTGGGTAGTTTGTATAACATTGTAGGTTTTCAGACAAAATTGAAATATGGAGCACAAAGGGAAATTTTCTGTTCTATACCGGGACTTCAAAATGCCGAATTTGCTAGACTTGGCGGTTTGCATCGTAATACATTCATCAACAGTCCAAGATTGCTTGGATCAAAACTAGAACTCAATATGCAGCCAAATATAAAATTTGCTGGTCAAATTACTGGAGTAGAGGGGTATGTAGAAAGTGCGGCCATGGGGCTATTAGCCGGCCTGTTTGCTTCATACGAATTGCAAGGAAAGCAAATTAGTATACCTCCGGCTCAAACAGCAATAGGGAGCTTACTTTTACATTTAACATATGGAGCTGACGCCACAACTTTTCAACCAATGAATATTAATTTTGGCCTGATTCCATCGCTAGAGCAGAGGATTCGTTCAAAACAAGATAGGTGCGCAGCTATTTCTAAGAGAGCGTTAGCTTGTCTTGATACGTGGATTAATAAAGAACGAGTTAAATATGCATAAAATAACTAGTGATGAGTTCTTAGAGAACTGTCAAAAAGTGGGGATGTACTATCAGGAAATTCTTACTCATGTTCTAAATAATAAGAATTTTGCTGCGCCTTTGAAGTATTCTATTAATGAAAAATATCAGGAAGCAACTTCTAAAGTATTTGAGCAAATTATTGAACATCCAGAGAAATTTACCGATTTGAATTTGGAATATGTGCAAAGCTTTCAAAAGTTAATTGCTGATTCGGTTACCAAATTTATTGGAAAAGAAAAGAATAAAGCTGTTACTGAAGAAAAATTGACTGATAGAAGATTTAAAGACCCGGAGTGGAATCAAAATATCTATTTTGATTTTATTAAGCAATATTATTTAATTACTTCAGACTGGATGCAAAAAAGTGTTCAGCAATACGATCTTGATGAAGATAGTAAAAGATATATCCAATTCTCTGCCGGGCAATTTATTGATGCAGTTTCTCCAGCAAATTTTGCATTTAGTAATCCCGTAGTTATAAAAGAATCACTCGAAAGTGGATTAGAAAATATTGTCAAAGGTATGGAAAATTTCCTTGAAGATATAAAAAAATCTAAGGATTTATTTAATATATCCACCACAGATAAATCATATTTCAAGATCGGTAAAGATATAGCTGCAACAAAAGGTAAGGTCATATATCAAAATGACTTAATGCAACTAATTTGCTATCAACCAAAAGAAGAAACTCATGCAATACCATTACTTATTATTCCACCCTGGATAAATAAATATTATGTACTTGATCTTTCAGAAAATAACTCATTAGTTAAGTGGTTAGTTGATAATAATTTTCAAGTTTTCTTAATTTCTTGGATTAATCCAAAGAAAAAATATGCTCATAAAGATTTTGAGGATTACTTGAAAGAGGGCGTGCTTGATTCAATAAATGAAATTAAGAAACTTGGCTATAACCAAATTAACACGCTTGGATATTGTATTGGCGGAACACTGCTTTCCATTGCTTTGAGTTATTTAAAAAGTAAAAAAGATGAATCGATTGTGAGTGCAACGTTTTTAACTACTCTCATAGATTTTTCTAGTCCTGGCGAAGTTGGTGCTCTGATAAATAAGCATACATTCGCACTGATTGAGCAAGATGTTAATGCCAAAGGTTATTTAGACGGGAAATATTTATCAAATAGCTTTAGTTTGATTCGTGCAAACGATCTAGTATGGTCTTTCTTTGTAAATAATTATTTATTAGGCAAGGCACCTGCTGCTTTTGATATTCTGTATTGGAATGCTGACCCTACAAATCTTCCGGCCAAGATGTATATCTATTACTTAAAGAATATGTATATTGATAATAAGCTTATAGTACCCAATGCACTTGAAATGTTAAATACTAAGATTGATGTCTCTAAGATTGATATTCCATCATTCTCTCTAGCTGCAAAAGGCGATCATATTGCTCTTTGGAATGCAGTATATGATGGTTATAAATTATTGTCCGGTCATAAAACTTTCTGCTTAACTGATGCTGGCCATGTAGCTGGTGTAGTTAACCCCGCAAGTAATAATAAATATTCTTATCTTATTGGTGAGAATGTTGATATTGACTCTAAAGCTTGGCAAAAATCAGCTAAATTCAAGCAAGGTTCGTGGTGGAATTGTTGGAAAGAGTGGTTAACGGAACATAGTGGAAAACAAGAAAAACCCATTGATTATGATAAGTTAGAGCTTATTGAAATAGCGCCCGGAAGCTATGTTAACCCCAACTGTGTTTAAGAAAGGAGCTGAATAGCTGAAGATATTAGGGTATTCTAGAGTTTTCAATCAATAAAGATTACCCTAATGAATATAGATTACGATAGTTTGTTCTGTTTTGTCGATG
>CANNHR010000051.1 GCA_947505405.1 Rickettsiales bacterium | reverse complement strand
GAAAAAGATTACAACAATGGCAAGCTTGCCGACATTTACTATAATTGTCGTTGTTTTGCAGAAGAAGTTACTCAAAATTTACACATCATCAAAGCAGACCTAAAAAAACCTGGCCCTAAAAAAGATACAAAATTTATCAATCGATTCATTCGTTTTGGCGGTGGAGGCAGTATAACGCTTTATTAGACCTCTTGCATAACCTAGAAATAGTTGAGGAATTTTTTCCGAAAAATGCAGACGAGGATCGCAGTGTACTTTAGTACATGAGAACCGGAGTCAAATTTTGACAACAAAATTACCAACCAGAATAGGTTATGCAAGAGGTCTATTATAAGGCTAGTTAGGTTTGGGTAATATAATCGGTACTAGACGATACTGCTCATCAAAAGCATTACCATGAGTTTTTTCTATTGGTAGAACATCTTCATAGGATAATATTCCCTGTTTTATAGAATCCAATATGGCAAAAATCACCTCTGCAGGATCAGCACTTGCGGCGGCTAATCTGTGTTCCAGTCGCCTTGGCAGTGAATCAGGAATCCGGATCAATACGCTTCGGTTATTCCCACCCCATGAAATATGTGTAGGCGCCATAAATTTACTATCCAGCCGTTTATAGTCCTCAGCTTTTGGCAAAAAATATTTTATATATTGAGGTAAGTAGTGACATAATATTTGAGCATATTTTTCAATATTACTATCCTCAAGAAAGTTTAAATGTATATGCATACTGCTGCCATAATCATTGACAAATGGCTTGGGGCAAAAATCAGCATTACCCCCCATTTGTTTTGCAAACAAACAAATATCTTTTCTTGCTGATTCAATATCTTTTGCTATAGCCACTAGATTAGAATTAGGTGGTAAATCAATCTCATATTGATTCTTTCCTTTTTCCCGCTTTATTTCATGGCTTATTTTCCTTGCTAGTTCCTTAACATTAATATTTTCTGAAAGATAAAACTCAATTTCTGCTCCAACAACCGGCGTTAAATTATGATTTGATTTAAAATAATTTTGCAAATAAGCTAATCGATTGTAACTTTCATTGACTTCTGCTAGTTTATAGCTTTCCCAGCTGCATTCTGGTACATCAATTTTGCAAGACTTGGCTGTGCTCACGTATAACCATACGCTGCGCAGCCTCGCTTTGAAATTAACGTACCAGAATGCAGCTGGGAAAGCTATATGACGGTATTGATTAGTATTATTTGCCATGGAAATCGAATTTATAAAAAATAAAGTTTATTATAAGATCATAGATAAAACCTATACAAATTCTAGCGGTATCTATAGCCTGCATAAGTACAATGATGCTGTAAAATTAGCTCAAGTACAGCAAAATATAGATAATATTAAAACTGAATTTGATGCTAATGAGCTTTTCATACTGAACCAAGTACATGGTAATGCTGTCGTACTTGCTGATAATATGGATTTAAAAAAACAACCAGAAGCCGACGCTTCAGTGACGACACAGAAAAAGATTGCACTTGCTGTGCTTACCGCCGATTGTATACCTGTTTTATTTGCAAGTGATGATGGTGCCGTCATTGGCGCTGCGCATTGCGGCTGGAGAAGTGCAAAGTCAAATATAATTACTAATGTTCGAAAAATGATGCAGGACAAGGCGGCAAAAAAAATAAAAGCAATTATCGGCCCAGCAATTGCTCAAAAATCATATGAAGTCGACGTCAACTACTACCATGATTTCATTAGCGAGGATGATGATATTAAAGAGTTATTTCTGCCATCGAGCATCGATAATCACTTTATGTTTGATCTAGTTGGTTTTGTTAAGAAAAAACTGCAAAAAGAAAATATTGAATTGGTTCATAATGTTAGTGAAGACACTTATTCCATGCCAGAAAAATACCCAAGTTACCGCAGATCATTTCATGAAGGTACACAATACTCACAAAACATATTATCCACAATTATAATCAGATAATGTTAAAGTTACTAACGCCAAATTTTTTCTTAAAGACCGAAGCTTCGCTTATTCCTCTAATAGCTTTGCTATTGCCTATTACTCTTGGTGTTGGACTATATTTTGCTCTTTTTTCTTCGCCGCCGGACTATCAACAAGGAGAAATGGTACGAGTAATGTATGTACACGTACCAGCAGCTTGGATGAGCCTGGGAATTTACTCTTTCATAGCAGTTTGTAGTTTTTCAGCTTTAGTTTGGAAAACTCGCCTTTCTTATTTTTTAGCTGTTGCAGCAGCTCCAATTGGAGCTGCATTTGCGTTAGTCACCCTTGTTACAGGCTCGCTATGGGGCAAGCCAATATGGGGAGCTTGGTGGGTTTGGGACGCGCGCTTGACTTCGATGTTAGTACTGTTCTTGCTATATATAAGCTATATAACAATCGTCAGTAGTAGCACTAATATCTTGCGCGCAGAAAAGCCAGCTTCAGTAATGGCATTAATTGGCTTTATCAATATTCCAATCGTAAAATTTTCTGTCGATATTTGGTATAGCTTACATCAGCCAGCTAGCATATTAAGAGTTGGTGGCCCTTCGATTCATAACTCTATGTTGTTACCGCTACTGATAATGTTTGCAAGCTTTATTCTATACTTTATACTTGTATTATTAATTCGTACTAAAATATTGCTAAGCAGACAAAAACAAAGTAATCGCTTGTAAGAATTTTTATATATTTAGATGTTTAAACTATGAAGAAAATATTGGCAGGTTAAATTGACTTACGTTGTAACTGATGAATGTGTTAAATGTAAACATACGGACTGCGTTGAAGTATGCCCTGTTGATTGCTTTTACGAAGGAGAGTTAATGCTCGTAATAAACCCCGAGGAATGTATCGACTGTGGAGTATGCGTGCCCGAATGTCCTGTTGATGCAATTAAAGAAGAATCGCCTGATTTGATCAAGTGGATAGAAATTAATAAAGAGCTTTCTAGCAAGTGGGATAATATAACTGTCAAAAAGGACCCTCTACCCGACGCCGACAAATTTAAGAATGAAAAAAATAAATTCGAGAAATACGTTCAAACGCAAGTTAAATAGTCTATTGTAAAAGGCTTTGATTTTTTATACTTGCTTTTTACTTGGCGTTCATATACGACGTTTTTACTGGACTTACTTAATTATTTAATGTAACGCAATCCTTCTTCAAGGCCTTTTATTGATATCGGCAAGGTAAGTTGCTTACCTTCAAGATTCATAAATGCTACCACATTGTCAGAATTTGAAAGCAACGCTTTTATATCCGCATCAGAAAGGGGAACAACTGCCTGGCAACCACCAGCAATACATGTCGTATACTTACCAGGAGCGATTAGTTTTTTAGAGCTGATTATAGAAGTACCTGCTTCAATTCTTATTCCAAGAGGTAAAGTCTCGATAAGCTTTAATTCTTTATCAGGACCAAAATAACCAATTTGAAATAGTGCTACAGGCTGTTGCTTATCTTCCTGAGTAATATTGATTTGTTGATTTAATAAACATATTTCAGGAGTATTGGTTTTCTCATCAGCTGGAGAGCAAGAAACTAGCCAATCCTCAAATTTCTTACCATCAGTTCTGGCGGCAGAAGCAATATTTAGCTTTGAGAAAGTAAATACAACAGTTACGATTACCAAACCTATTGCGACGAATCCAAGTTGTTTTTTTGTATTTGTTTTCATGATTATTTATAAATTAAAAATTTCTACAAAATATATGGTGGGCGATGACAGATTCGAACTGCCGACCGTCTCGGTGTAAACGAGATGCTCTACCAGCTGAGCTAATCGCCCTGACTCCCCGCGTAATATGCACTAGTTTTTTAAAAGAATCAAGTCTTTTATCGTGAATACATGGCAAAGCCAGTTTAATTTTGGTATGTTAATTTCAAAGCGTCGCCCCGCGGGCTTACAAGTGTAAGCAAGCACAGCGGAGCTTTGTAACATTGATGTACCAAAATTAAACTGGCTAAGCTACATTGATTGAGATAATTTTTCGTCTATCTTGTATTAGAAACCAATAAGCACCAATAATTAATGAAGAAAGTCTTTAAAATAATTGACGCAATTGTTGATCATAAAATATCTCTAAAAGAATTGTATTTTTCTCTAACCACATGGTTTGGGATACTTGTATTATTTCTTGGTTTTGCAACTAAATTTCACACTACTTTGTTACTCGCAAATCTAATAATAGCTCTTTACGTTTACTTAATAATAATACTCATCACCAACCGTATCCTATTGTCTGGGTTTTCCACTCTCCTATTAGCAGTTTTATTTGATTATATAAAACTAATAAAATGGCAATTCTTGATGCAGGAACTGTCTGCTGCAGATTTTTTTATGCTTAAACTCTTAATCAATCACGGCCTACTGAGACTGGTTTATGAATATGCAACTAAAGAAATTTACTTAATATTTGTACTCTTATTGATTAATTTTATTTTGCTTTGGAATAAATTCGATACGTTTCTTGATAAGCAACGCCTGGGGAGCAAAAACTTTTATGCATTAAGGCTAATTTCTTTTGGTGTAGCAATTCTGCTAAGCTCAAAGCTATTTGAAATAGCTTTTGATAAAAAATCATATTTCTATTTAGCAATTGAATCAATAAAAAGTGAAAGTAAAGATTATCCAAGAAAAATCTACGGTCCTTTCGCTGATATAATATTTACCATTCAAGATATTTACATCGATCCTATTGCAGGCAAAGTTGACGAAAGTCTACTGGTAGACAGAGTAGAAAAAGAGAAAAATACAATTATCACCAATAAAGATGAGATGCCCGATATAGTAGTTATTCTCAATGAGTCAGTATTTGACCCTAGTAAGCTAGATTACGACTTTGCAGATAAACTAAAATTTGCCTTTTTTCAAAATGGAAACTACACAAAATATAGCGGAATATTGAATGTTAATACATTTGGCGGCAGTTCCTGGATAAGCGAATATGAAATAAATACCGGCATACCACATAAATCCTTTGCTGGACCTAGCTATATGCCGTTTATTACTCTCGTTCCGCACACAAAAAATTCTATCATGTCTCACTTAAGGTCTTTAGGATATAGAGTTGAAGTTCTATATCCTGTTGACAAAAACTTCTCTTTAGCCCTAGATGCTTATACAACGCTCGGCTCTCATGGGGTTACCGATATATATGAGTACGGGTTTAAGCCAGAAAGTTGGGGCCGTATACCAGATAAAATGATTGGAGATATGATCATCGATGCTCTTGATAAAAACCCAGAAAAACCTAAATATATTTTTGCAGCAACAATGCTTAATCACGGGCCTCATTCGAACTTTTTCCCAGATAATATAGGTTGCAGCCGTTCAATGAACGATCAACTATGCTCAAAACTTAATGATTATATTGCAAGACTTACAAAAACAAACGAAGACCAACTTGACCTAATCGGAAAATTAATGAAACGAAAAAAGAAAACTATAATTGTAAATTTTGGCGATCATTTACCATCTTTCGAAGGCTTTTCAACACAACTTAGATTTACTAGAGACATTAAGGATTATTTCAAAACTTTCTATAATGTTAATGCAAATTTTGATATTAAGGATGATTCGAAATATCCAGAACTTGACATAACTTTTATTCCTGGACTTCTTCTTGATTTAGCGACATTAAACAACAATTCTTTCTATAAAGCTAATTCATTTATTAGAAAAAACTGTAACGGTCAAATTACTAATTGCAAAGAAAATGATAAATTGCTTGAAAGTTATAAGAGCCTGATTATTAAGCAACTAGGTTTTTAAACGAGTTCATAGTAAAAAAGGTAAATAAAAAAACTCACGAGAACGTCATATATGGACGCCAAAGTAACTAGGTGACGCGCGGGTCCTTCTGAATTTCTATGTGCCTGGTTTAAACCTGAAAATGGTTAAAATAACATGAATAAATAGATAAATAGCACCACCACATAAAATCACAACTGGAGCAAACGGCAAATCAACATAAAACGACAATAACATTCCAGCAAGATTCATTATACCAGCAAAAAACACTGCTAGCCAAATCATCATAATTGGCGTGCTAGAGGCAAGACGTGCAATCATGGCTGGTATTAGTATCATGCTAGTGACCAAAAGCGCTCCTACAATTTTTATAGTTGCAATTACGGCGAACGACAAAATAGACAAAAAGAGGAATTCGAGCGTTTTTACAAATATTCCTCTCGAATGAGCGATATCTCTACTCAGTATTGTTAAAATAAGCTGACGAAATGCTATTATTAAAAAGAGAGAAGTGATACCTAGAATTATACATAATCTAACTACATCTTCACTGGTTGCCGCAATTATATCACCAAAAAACAGGCTATTGAAATTAAACCGACCTGGGAAAATATAAGACAATACCAATGCCAAAGAAATCATGACACTCGAAGTTAGACCGATAGCGGCATTATTCCCCGATTTAGTTTTTATCTTAAAAACTAATAAAGCAAAAAATAATGTGTTGATGATGCCAGCATATATAATTGGTAACCCGGCAATTACGCTTACAGCTAGCGCCAGCATGCTCGCATGAGCAAGCCCCTCTCCAAAATAAACATAACGCTTCCAGAGGACAAAACAACCAAGCGGAGCGAAGATCAAACCTATTAAAATAGATACGAGTATTATAGTTTCCATAATCGTTAATGTTTATGATCGTGAGTATGAATATAAACTCCAATTTCAGATAGAGCGTTTTTAAAATCGCTATTATTATCGATATCTGTGGGTTTACCACTACAACAAACATGACCATTTAAACAAATAACCTGGTCTGAGTTTTTCATTACAGTGAATAAATCATGTGAAATCATGAAAATTGTTATTCCAAATTTACGCTTCAGCTCTGCTAACATCCGGTAGAATTCTTGTTGACTTGCAACATCCAGATATTGCGTTGGTTCATCTAGAATTATCAAATCTGGTTTGCTCATTATTGTTCCAGCCAGCAAAATCTTCTGCAATTGTCCACCTGATATCTCCGAGATGTCTTTATTTTTTATCTCCTCGAAGTCTAAGAAATAAGATAAAGCAAAATCTTCAGATATTGTTTTCTGCTGTGATAAAATTTCTAGCAACCCTTTTGCAGTCATTGGAATTGTGAAGCTTAAATCTAAGCTTTGTGGTACATAGCCAATACGCAAATCCTTTGCAATGATTAACTCGCCACTATCATAAGGCTCAAGACCTAATATGATTTTAGCCAGCGTAGTTTTACCAACACCATTTTGGCCAATTAACGTGGTAATCTCACCCTTGTTCAGTTTAAAACTTACCCCTTCAACCACCTTATGGTTACCGAATTTTTTTGATAGAGATTTGAATTCAATAAGTGGAATCATAAAACTTGGGAATAACTATTTGACATCCTTCTTGAGGAAGATAAGGAATGATATCAGATAGTGTAGTATTTGTATAGCTACTTCTATCACCAAAGCAACAACTTCATTGTCAGAAAAAGCGAGTTATTGGGCTTCTTTCGAAACTCGCTACCAAAGAACAGATGCTAGGAGCCCACGGAGCGCAAGACCGGAGCGTACTTAAATAGTACGCAAGGATCAGAGCACCGGAGCGACAACGCAGATGCCTTTGGTAGTAGAGTTTCAAAAGAAGTCTACTGGATTATCTTCCACTGACCATCTGACTGGCGACAAGCCTTACCGTAGGCTTTTTGCTTCTGCCCACCAATTACAACTTCTTGCTGATATTCACGACACTGTTGACCACTCTCTCTGTAAGTCTTTGTTGGCGTTATGGAACCATGATTGCCACTATCTGGATTGTTCCACGCTACGCTGCTGCCAGAAGGAGAAAATTCAAGAGCTTGGTGTGAGCTTTTTTGTAGCATTTGTTTATCATACTCATCCATAGTTTTGCCAATTTGGCCACCAATTAATGCTCCAGCAAGTGCTCCTACTCCAACAGCAACAAGCTTGCCCTCTCCTCCGCCAAATTGAGATCCCAGCAATCCACCAGCTAGACCTCCTATCAAAGTGCCTCCACCCTGCTTATTCATTTGTCCACTACACGCAGCCATTGAAATTGAAACAATGGTAATTAATAATAAATTTGCTATTTTTTTCATAATAATTCTTTCCCCGAAATACAAAAAATTGACATTAATTTCCTAGATACTGGTATGATAAACACTTAGCTGATACATTGCAAATAATAATTACACTCATGTTACGACTTAAAGACAATGACTTAATAAAATCTGCATCTTATGCATCTGTTGTAATTGCTTTCATAATTATGTCAATAAAAAGTTATGGCTGGCTTGCAACCGAGTCACAGTCTATGCTTGCCTCCCTCATCGATTCATTATTAGATATTTCTTCTTCATTTATTAATTTAATTGCTATCAGAATTGCTCTTGCTCCGCCTGATGATAACCACAGATTTGGTCACGGTAAATTCCAAGATCTAGCGATATTTTCACAGTCGATTTTTTTTCTAGTATCATGTTTATTTACTCTATTCTCGTCTAGTAAGGCTTTGTATTTAAGAGACGCTCCTCAGAATGCTGAATTTGGTGCGAATGCAATGTATTTATGTATTTTTCTAACACTTGGTTTAGTGTTATATCAAGGTCTTGTTGTAAAAAAAACCGGCTCAAAGATCATTGCAGCTGATAAGTTACATTATTTTTCAGATTTACTTACCAATGTAGCTGTTGTTGTTTCACTATATTTAAGTAGCTCATTTTGGTATGTTGACGCTCTAGTTGGAATAGGTATTTCGCTTTACATATTGTACGCATCCTGCAAACTGTTTAGGGATACGATTCGTAACCTAGCAGACGAAGAGTTTGCAGACAATGATCGCGAAAAGATTTTACAAATTATTAACGCTTTCTCACAAGCAAAAGGAGTTCATGAACTAAAAACTAGATCTGCTGGTGATAAGCCGTTTATTCAGTTTCATTTAGAAATCGATGGTAGCTTATCCCTACTTGAAGCGCACACTATTTCAGACGAAATAGCCGCTGAATTAATGAAGTATTTTCCTAAAGCTGAGATTATAATTCACCAAGACCCTGTCTAGTGGTAATGGCTATGCGTCCTGATTTTAACAATTTTTATATGCAAATGGCTCTAGATGAAGCTCATATTGCATACTCAGAAGGTGAAGTGCCAGTTGGTTGCATTATAGTAGATCGCCTCACTGACACGGTACTTTCAAGTACCCATAACATGTCGCAGCAAGACAATAATCCAAACTTGCATGCTGAAATGATTGCAATTGATAGAGCTTGTAAAAAAATTAATAACAAAACTTTATTAAATTGTGATATATATATTACCCTGGAACCTTGCACAATGTGTGCAAGTGCTATTTCGAATGCACGAATAGCAAGAATGTATTATGCTGCCTCTGACGCAAAACAAGGAGCGGTAGAAAATGGTGTAAGATTTTACACAACAAGCTCTTGTTTTCATAGGCCAGAGATTTATTCTGGACTACAGAGACGTGAATCTGAAGCACTTATTACAAGTTTTTTTAGCAAACTAAGAAAAAATAAGTTATAATAGCCGTGTTGTTGGATTTATTGTTAAAGATTAAGCGTGTACTACAAAGTTGTATTAATGTAATTAAAATAGAAGCTTATAATCAATGTTTTATATAATCGGTATTATAGTTGTTTTTGGGTCGGTCATAGTAGGTTATACCATGCATCATGGTGAGCTTATGGTTCTTTATCAGCCTAACGAATTCGTTATCATTTTAGGTGCTGGATTAGGATCCGTAATTATCGGTTTTCCCATATCTTCTTTGAAAAGGGCGTTGATTGGATTTAAACAAATCATGAAAGGTACACCTTATACAAAGAAAGATTATATGGAACTTCTTCTATTTTGTTTTAATACTTTTAAGCTTATGAAGATTAAAGGTATGCTTGAAATCGAATCTCATATTGAGAACGCCACAGAAAGCGAGCTATTTAAGCTTGCTCCCGCGCTCAGAAAAGAACCGTTTGTTCGGGATTTTATTGCCGATAATTTAAGACTCATGACAATGGGTATGGATAATCCTCATCAATTTGAAGACGTAATGGATAGAGAAATTGAACTATATAGGAAAAGCTCAGCTGCTGCAGGAGATGTTTACTCAAACCTTGGAGACTCCTTGCCGGCTCTGGGAATTGTTGCTGCGGTTCTTGGCGTGATTGTTACTATGAGAAGTATTATGGAACCACCAGACGTACTTGGTTCTCTTATCGGCGCAGCTCTCGTTGGTACATTTCTTGGTGTTCTTACGGCCTACGGTTTGTTTGGGCCTATGGGGCATTTCTTACATAAATATGGTGATTATAAAGTAAAATTTGTTGATTGTGCTAAAGCTGGTTTTATCGCTTACTTAAATGGTAATCCACCGATTATTGTTGTTGAGTTCATGCGTAAAAATATACCAGAAGACTTGAGACCTTCATTTGAAGAGCTTGATACTTACATTAATGAGAATTCAATGAAAATAATGGGCTGATGATGGCTAAACAACAGCAAATTATTATTAAGAAAACAAAAAGATATCCAGGTCGTCTCCGTCACCATAGTGGGGGTTGGAAAGTAGCTTACGCTGACTTTGTAACCGCTATGATGGCGTTTTTTTTGCTGCTTTGGCTAGTTTCCGTTTCTGATAAAGCTACACTTCAAGGTGTTGCTCAGTATTTTACACCTACTGAATCAATAAGTGATAAAGCTGGACTTGGATTTGACGGTGGCACTGAGACCAATCTCGAAGCAGGTACTGGGGCACCAAATGCAGCTTCAAGCTCTCTAATCTACGGTTCACCATCTAAAGGGCACAGAGTCGATGCAGCACGTATGCCAAGCAATATGAGCGATGTCGAGCGCGATCATTTTCTCAGCATAATGAACAGCATTCAACAGAGCTCAGAGCTTCAAAGTTTTGCTGATAATATACAAATAGGCATTACAAATGAAGGTTTGCGCATTCAAATTATGGACAGTGATAATAGGCCAATGTTTAAACCAAACACAGCTGATTTACAGCCATATATGGAGAAAATAATAACTGTTATAGCTAAGATGGTTAGCACCCAACCTAACTATATTTCCGTCAGTGGTCATACAGCATCTGTCAAAGCTGGTAGTGACACCGGTATAGATTTTTGGAATATTTCAGCTAGTCGTGCAAACGAAGTGCGTAAATTCATGACCAAAAAACTGATTGATAAAGGGCAAGTAGTAAAAATCATAGGCCTATCCGATAGAGAACCATTCGATCCTAAAGATCCGTTTGGTATAAAAAACATAAGGGTTGGTATTACCTTGTTAAATGAAGCTTCTATTACCTCTTATCAAAAATCAGTTCCAACTAAGCGCAGATCGTAATAATTCACCTGAATTTAGACGCTGTTAACAAATGAGTTACACAGACGCAAGCTTCAAACAAGTTCAGGATGACTTAAAACGAAGGCAGACGCAAGCCTTCAAATAAGTTCAGAGTCCTTCCGTCAGGACTCTTACACGTGAATAAATAAAAGGGATACGAGATAAAACTTTATTGTAAGATCCATAAGAAAACGACGATATATGTACAAAAA
>CANNHR010000050.1 GCA_947505405.1 Rickettsiales bacterium | reverse complement strand
GTCTCCAATTAATGCATTTACTCACTTGTTTGCAGGACTTATTAGTTACCAAATCCGTACTGATAAACCCTCATTAGATCAGTTACTAAAATTGAATCCTTAAACACAGTTGGGGTTATCAGTAGGTAAATTTACTTGTGAAGCACTACAATTGGCAGAGAATAGAAAAATGATTGCAATTATTTTTATCTTTAATATCAAGTGCATAACGGTAACCTATATAAAATTAAATGATAAACATTGGAATATATCGTCATACATAGCTTTTTAACAGCAAAACCTATGTTCCTCTATTTTTTATCTACTTACACCGCCACCTTGTTGTTTTTGAGCTCGTACTTCAATTTTTTGAACTGTTTTAGCTTGAATAGTCTCTATTCGGTTGCTGCCAATTCCTTCTTTACCTATTTGCGTTTTTAGTAGATCGTGCAATTTTATACTTTCGCTCACTGCTTTTTCGACATTATGTATTTTAGTTAAATTTTCTGGAGAAATCTTTTTCATAAAATAATTTGATATGCTAGTACAGCCAATTTTTTTACAAAAATTCGCCACTCCATATTTCATTTTATCTGAACCTTCAATTTTAGGAGTATTGGTCTTCGTCAAATTAAAGGTGCTATCCACGGCTTTATCAAAATTCGAGGATACCTCTCCTTTTGCTGGCGTCTTCATCCCCTTAATTTCTTTGTCCGTAATATAATTTTCTTTTTTTAGAGTATCTAAAACTTTATCATAAAATTTAGCTACATCTTCTTTAGAAGCATTCTTAGTAGTTAGATGTTCTTTTACAAAACTATCAATTAACGGCACTAAATTATTTTCAGAAATTTTGGTATCCTTGCTATGCATTTCTGCAATTACCTTCGCGTCTGCTTGAATTTTAAGCTGAGGAAGCGCTTGGCTATAAGTAGTATTAGTGCCTCCATATTTTAACCCAAGCTCTGCGGCTTGACTGGCGAATTCAAGCTCAGATTTTGATAATGGTCTATCTTTTTTTACTGCACTTATATACGCTAATGGCTCAAAACTTTTTACCTCGGTTTGAGATTTAGAAACCGTCACATCGACTTCTTGCCATTTACCATTGTCACCCTTTTTCCATTGCTTTTCTTGAGTCTCAATTGTTTGTTCTTTATTCGTGGTATGTTTGATTTTATAATCGTTTTCATAAGCCCACTGAAGAGCATTTTTACCTTCTATTTTTATATTATTATGAGCAGCATATGCTACTGGATCCTTAAAAGGAGAATCTGCAAAAGCTTTGAGCCATCCGCCATTTTTAAATGTTTCGCTAACGCCTGTGAATTTAGTGATAATATCAGTTTGCTTTGAAACTTCTTGCATATTACTTAGATTCTTTTTTAGCAAATCTTTATAAGTTGATGCTAATCCTTCAAAGCTATTAATTGGTTTAGCAGTTTGTTGTGAGAGAGGGCCAAAGGCATATTGAGCGGTTAAGCTATTGGGATCAAAACCATTTGCTTTCAATTCAGCTACTTTTTGGTCAACCATTGCATCAATTTGCTCTGGGCCGAACTGAGTGGTCATTTGTTTCAACGACTGGGAAAATTTGTCTATATTGAATGATAAATTGCCATTAGCGATAGCTTCATCGTAGCGAAAAGCTTCAAAAGTTTTGGCTGTTTTATCTATCATAGAACCAAAATCTTGATTAAAGGATACTAGGGATCTGCCGTGGTCAATTTTAGTAAAAACATGATGCTCTTTACCTTTCTCATCTTTTTGTGTTTGTACCATGATATTATTAGCATGATAATCAAGTTCACCAAGCATATGACAAGAAGCAACTAATTTTTCGAATCCTTCAACTTTTTTAAGCTTACTACTTTGTGGGTTAAAGCTTGAATCACCGCTAAATTCTGCCATTGGCACAACATCTTTGAAGAATTTAGATCTCACATATAGTGATTTGGGGTTATCTTTGTCTGGAGTAACTAATCCTTCTTTTGGTGCCCTATCATATAAAAGAAATTGGTACATAGTAGAGCCAAAGAGCTCTCTTACTCCATCCTTTCTATCAGCCACAGCTTGTCTTTGTTTTTCAATAGTTGGTTCAAGCAAGCAATCAGCATGACTTTTGTAAAAATGTTTTAGAATAAAAGTTTCGTTTGTGCTAGTTTGAGATGCAATATATCCAGCGGAAACACCAGATTCTTTTTTACCTTTAGCCGTAAAACCTGATTGCTGAGCTACTATTTTGTCGCCCAAAGACTCGTTAATATTCTGAAACTTACCGAGATCTATCTTCCCTTTACGCATTTTTTCTAATTCTTCAGTTCGCGCTTTTTGAAGTTGTTTTTCAAATTCAGATCTATCATCGTCTTTAGACATAATGCTTACCTAAAATTATTTAATCTTAATATATTTAGTCTAGCAATTATATATTAATGATTACAAGAAAATTTAGTTATAAGGAGTTATTAATAAATCTCTTCTGAAGCATCTATATCTTCCATATTGGTAATTGGTGAAATCGGTTCGTTACCAGCTTCTTCATTTTTTGGTGTAATCTTAGGGTTATAACCAGTTACTTTAAATGCTTCGATTATTGCATTTGGAGCAGAAGATGGCTTACCAGTTTCGTAGTCAATAGATTCAAGTCTTATCGAGCTTGGTATCGCAAAGTCAACTGATGGGAAATTATAACCATTAGTCATAAAATGCACGAATACTGGTAGAGCATAAACTGAGCCAAAAGCTGAATTACCCAGAGTTCTTGGATTATCATAACCAATATATGTACCAACAACTATTTTAGGAGTAAACCCTACAAACCATACATCCTTAGCCTTGTTTGTTGTACCTGTTTTGCCAGCAATGACATAGGGTAAGTGCTTTGCTCCAGAAGCTGTTCCACGTTGCACATTCCCCATCAGTAATGAGATCATTTGATAATTGGTTGCTTCATCTACGACAATAGGTAGGTCAGGTTTTTTTATTGTTGGGGCTTGAGGCTCATCCATCGAGTCTATAATATTGGGTCTACATTCTGGGCATTCAGTATAGTCTCTCTTATAAATTACATTGCCTTTACGATCTTTGATTAGCTCAATAAATTGTGGCTCAACTCTTTTTCCGCCATTAGCAATAATACTAAAAGCAATTGTCATTTTTTCGAGAGTAGTTTCCAGTGCTCCAAGGACGATCGAGTGAACAACTTTTGGACTATCAGTAATGCCAAACCTCCGAATAAGTGCAGCAACTTTACCAAGACCAGCGAATTGGCCAACTCTAATCGTAATGAGATTACGTGATTTCTCTATCCCTTTTCGTAGTGTTATTGGTCCAAGAAATTTACCATTATCATTCTTTGGTCGCCATATCGGTAGACCTGGGCCTTGATATACGTCGATTGGCGCATCATCAAAAATATCGTTTGGGTTTGCTCCGTTCTCCAGAGCAGCCATATATACAAATGGCTTAATAAGAGATCCTGGCTGGCGCTTAGCCTGAGTTGTTCGATCAAATTTACTCACACTAAAATCATAGCCGCCCTCAGCTGCCAATACGCGACCTGTTTCATGCTCTATGATCATAATTCCACCATTAATTTCAGGAATTTGTTGTAAGAAATATTTCTTGTCGATTATCTCAATAGCTATCACATCGCCTGATTTTAGTATTCTTTTTACGGATTTGATATTAGTTGCTGTCCAGCTCATATCCTTCAAGTAAATTGTAGCGGTAGAGCTATCGCTAAGCCCAATCTTAGCTTGAATATCAGCAACATCTAACACAACAGCTAGCTTGTAATGTAGAAGACCATAAGGGCTTGGTATTTTTTTAAGAGTTTCTTGCCAGTTTGCAAGATCAATATTTTGCAAAGAGCCACGATAACCTCTTTTCATATCATAGGCTTTAATACCGAACCTAAGTGCATTAGTGGCAGCTTTTTGCATCTTGGAGTCAACGCATGTCATGATGGTAAGGCCAGCGGTATAAAAATACTCTTCGCCAAACATTTCAATTACTTCTTCACGTACTTTTGCTGCATAGAAATCAGCGTCTATAGTTAGCGCTTTATCAACTTTAGCTAGTTTTATCGGTTCATCAATCGCTTTTTTTGCTTCTTCTTCAGTAATATACCCATCATCATACATTCTCCCGATTACATAATTTTTTCTTTCCATAGCTCGTTTATAATTTTTCCCTGGATCATATTGTGATGGAGCTTTAGGCATTGAGGCTAATACTGCACATTCGCTGATGGTTAGCTCTTCGATCGATTTATTGAAGTAGTTTAATGCAGCTGATGCTACGCCATAGGCACTTTTTCCGAGGAATATTTGGTTTAAATATAACTCTAAGATCTCATCCTTAGTGAATACTTGTGAAAGCCTGTAGGAGAGTATAGCTTCTTTGATTTTTCTTTCGAAAGAACGCTCTGGAGAAAGTAGGAAAGTTTTTACGACTTGTTGTGTAATTGTTGAGCCACCTTCTGGCCTGCGATGATTGATAACATGAGAAATATTAGTTATTGCCGCTCTGAAGATACTAAAAATATCAATGCCCTCATGGCTATAAAAATTCTTGTCCTCAGCTGCAATAAACGCTTGTGTTAGTGGTTTTGGAACAGAACTAATAGGCACAAATATGCGATGCTCTCTAGCGAATTCTTCGATAAGCTTACCATCTGCCGAATACATCCTAGTAATAGAAGGGGGGTAATATTTTTTTAGCTGAGAATAATCAGGTAAGTCTTTGCTGTAATGATATATTATATACATCAAAACCGCTGCTCCTATCATACCAAGGAACAGTCCAATTTTTGTAGCGAGTATAATAAATCTTAATATCATAAAAATATTTAATCAATATAGCCTGTAACACTAATTGCCGACCCTTTGGTGATTTTGACATTAACAATCTTACCTATCAAGCTTTTATCGGCATCACTAATATAAGCAGATTGCATGTAAGGTGTTTTACCACCAATATGGCCATCAAACTTACCATCTTTTTCAAACAATACTGGCATAATTTTGCCAACACAAGATTCATTAAATTCAAGTTGTTGTTTAAATAATTCTTTTTGCAAGATAGCTAATCTTGCGGTTTTTACATTCTCTGGCACCATAGTCATTGCCGCCGCAGGAGTTCCTGGTCTTGGACTATATTTAAAAGAAAAGCACTGACCAAACTTCACGCGTTTGACAAGGTCAAGTGTGTCGGCAAAATCCTCATCAGTCTCGCCAGGAAATCCGACGATAAAATCAGATGACATGACTATGTCAGGGCGCGCTATTCGGAGCTTATCGATAATTGTAAAATATTCTTCCCTAGTATGCTTTCTGTTCATTGCTTTTAATATCTTGTTAGAGCCTGATTGGACAGGTAAATGCAAAAAGGGCATTAATTTTTGCTCGATGCCATGAAGTACAATTAAATCATCGCTCATGTCCATTGGATGAGAGGTCATATATCTTATGCGCTCAAGACCATTGATTGTAGCAACATGACGAATTAAATCAGCCAAAGTATAATCTTGCTGGTTGCTTGCTTTGCCATGATAAGCATTGACATTCTGGCCCAGTAAATGAATTTCTTTAGCTCCTTTAGTAACAACAGCCATAGACTCTCTGTAAACCTGCTCAACTCGTCTTGAAAATTCTGAGCCTCTTGTATAAGGTACCACGCAGAAAGTACAGAATTTATCGCAACCTTCTTGAACCGAGACAAATGCACTTGCTCCTTGAGCTTCAAAACCTTGTGGTAGATTATCAAATTTCGCCTCTTCGATAAAATCAAGCTCGATTAGGTGCTTTTGGGATCTAGCTAATTTTGCTATTAAATCAGGTAATGTATGATAAGACTGAGGACCAACGACTATATCGACATAAGGTGCACGCCTGAAAATCTCTTCTCCTTCAGCTTGAGCAACACATCCAGCGACAGCAATAATAGTATTACTAAGATCATCTTTTTTCCTTGTGTCCTTTATACGCTTTATTTTCCCAAGCTCGGAATACATTTTTTCAGAAGCTTTTTCTCGAATATGACAAGTATTGAGAATGAACATATCAGCGTCATCGGGCGTTTGGGTAGCTTCAAAACCAAATGGAACAAGTAATTCCTTCATTTTCAGAGAATCATAGACATTCATCTGACAACCATATGTCTTTATGTATAGTTTCTTCAACTTAATTGGAGAATTGGGTTTAGACATCTTTATGTTTATGTAGTGACTTGGTATTTGTTGATAAAAATAACTCGCGCAATGTACCATAATTTGAGAAAAATTAATAGTGATTATTTGTTAAACCTCTTGTATAACTCATAAATGAGCGAGGAATTTTTAGAAAAAATGCAGATGAGCACCGCAGAATATTAAATATATTTGAGGAGCGCAAGCAAGTTTTGACAACAAAATTACCGCTTAGAATGGGGTTATTCAAGAGGTTTATTGTGGAAAAGATTAATTGGTATGGGACTTATAGTCTGAGCTTGCGTGAGGTCAAGAGATTTTTACGAGTGTATCATCAAACTATATTTACCCCTGTCGTTTCAGCACTGATTTTTTTAGCAGTTTTTGTGCTTGCTATAGGTAGTGATAAAGCATCTATTTCTGGTATTAAGTTTATTAATTTTATGGGCTATGGCTTAATAGCTATGAGCATAGTACAAAACGCTTTTGCTAATAGCTCGTCATCTTTTATCATGAGTAAAATGTTAGGTTATATTTCTGATATTCTAACTCCTCCATTTGGTAGTATTGAAATTATAATAGCATTTACTATTGGAGCGGTTCTCCGGGGAATATTTGTTGGAATAGCTGTTACAATTGCTCTGGCACCTTTTATTGACTATACTCTGGCGCATCCATTTTTATTGGTGTTTTATATACTTGCCTCCTGTACGTTGCTTGGAAAATTGGGGCTTCTATCTGGGTTGATTTCTAATTCTTTTGACCAACATTCAGCCATTACAAGCTACTTGATCACTCCCCTATCATTTTTGTCGGGTACGTTTTACTCGGTACAAGCACTTCCCTCTATACTTGGGCAGATTAATTTGCTTAATCCTTTTTTCTATATCATTGATGGTTTTAGGTATTGTTTGACTGACCAAGCAGATGGCAATATTTTGGTAGGAGCACTGTTTCTTATGATATCAAATGTAGTAATGTATTATAGTTTAGTTAAACTTATTGATAAAGGATGGAGAATCAAGTCGTAGAATTGATTTTCTTTAATATAGTACATATATAGCTAGTATGAGCAAAATTTATACATAATTATATGAATATCGAGAAATTTACTTCTGCAGCAAGATCTGTGATTTCTAATGCTCAGATGCTAGCTGCAAAAAATAATCACCAACAGTTTTTGCCAATTCATTTTCTTACGGTGCTTGTCGACACAGAACAAGACGTAATTAGAAATCTTCTTACTTCTCTTGAGGTTAATGCTAATCTTATTTTAGCAAGAGCCGAAGAAGAGCTAGCACGTATACCAAGTGTAGAAATAAGCGGCGGAGGGGGACAGGTCACTATTTCCTCAGACTCACTTAAGCTGCTTGAAAAATCCCTGGCGCTTGCAACAGCAAATAAAGATAGTTTTGTTACTATAGAGCGGTTTTTTGAAGCACTTACATATGATAAGAACATCGTTGGTAAAATTCTTGCAGAGTTCGGTATTGATTCAAGGAAAACTACTGCAGCAATTTTAGCGATGCGTAAAGGTAGAACTGCTGATAGCGAATCAGCAGAGGAAAGTTATGACGCATTGTTGAAATACGGTAGAGACGTAACTGAGCTTGCTGCTGAGGGAAAAATTGACCCAATCATAGGTAGAGATGAAGAAATAAGGCGGGCTATCCAGGTACTTTCACGGCGTTCAAAGAATAATCCTGTTTTAATTGGTGAGCCTGGAGTTGGTAAAACTGCAATTATTGAAGGATTGGCTCAGAGGATATATCATAAAGATGTACCAGAATCATTGGTGAATTGTAAAATTTTTGAACTAGACATGGGGGCACTGATTGCTGGGGCAAAATTTAGGGGAGAGTTCGAAGAACGTTTGAAAGCAGTGCTAAAGGAAATAAAAGAAGCTGGTGGTGAGATTATATTATTTATTGATGAGCTGCATCTTCTTGTTGGCACGGGAAAAACTGACGGAGCGATGGATGCATCGAACTTGCTAAAACCAATGCTTGCCAGGGGAGAGCTACATTGTATTGGAGCAACCACTCTTGACGAGTATCGAAAATACATAGAAAAAGACACGGCTCTAGCAAGGCGCTTTCAGGCTGTATACATTTCAGAGCCAAGCGTTGCTGATACAATTTCAATTATGCGAGGAATCAAAGATCGGTACGAGTTGCATCATGGCGTCACTATTTCTGATGGTGCTATAGTTGCGGCTGCTACTTTATCAAACAGATATATCACTGACCGGTTTTTACCTGATAAAGCAATTGATTTGCTCGATGAGGCTGCGAGCCGTTTAAAAATAGAGGTTTCTAGTAAACCTGAAGAACTAGATGAGCTTGATCGCAAGGTTATTCAAATAAAAATTGAATTATCTGCATTGAAGAAAGAAAAAGATGAAAATTCAAAAAAGAAAGTTGCTAAATTAACTTCTGAGCTTGCAGAGCTTGAAGCTAAATCAATGGATATGAATTCAAAATGGTTATCTGAAAAGAACAAGATGCTATCAGCGCGAAAGTTAAAGGAAGAGCTCGAAAATGCCAAAATAGAACTTGAAAAATCAGAAAGAAGAGGTGATCTTACCAGAGCTAGTGAGTTAAAATATGGTGTGATTCCAGAAATAACAGCAAAATTAAAAGCAGCTGAAGAACAAACTGATAATAAGCTTTTGAAAGAAAGAGTGACAGAAGAAGATATAGCAAGCCTTGTATCCAAAATTACCGGAATTCCGGTGGATAGTATGCTCTCGAGTGAGAGAGATAAGCTTCTTACTATGGAAAAAAAGCTACAGGAAACGGTAATTGGTCAAGATGATGCCATAGCTGCCGTTAGTGATGCTATTCGTAGGTCTCGTGCTGGTATTGCTGATCAACACCGGCCACTTGGTTCATTCTTGTTCCTTGGTCCAACAGGAGTTGGTAAAACTGAACTGACAAAAGCCTTAGCTGAGTTTTTGTTTAGTGATCGTAGTGCAGTGCTGAGGTTCGATATGTCAGAGTATATGGAGAAACATGCAGTAGCAAGGCTGATTGGAGCCCCTCCTGGTTATGTAGGATATGAACAAGGTGGCGCTTTGACTGAAGCTGTGCGTAGACGTCCATATCAAATTATATTATTTGATGAAATCGAAAAAGCGCACCCTGATATTTTTAATGTGATGCTACAAATCTTGGATGAGGGACGTTTGACTGATAGCCAAGGGCACTTAGTTGATTTTAAAAATACAATTATAGTACTTACCTCAAATCTTGGCTCAGAAGTACTTGTTAATCAAGCTGATGGTGAAGATACAGATCTAGTAAGAGATCAAGTGATGAGTTATGTACAAGCAGCATTTAGACCTGAGTTTTTGAATCGTCTTGATGAGATAATATTGTTTCATCGTCTGAACAGGTCTCATATGAATGAGATTGTGAAAATTCAGCTTAATGAATTAAAAAGCATTTTAGCCAGTCAAAATATTAATTTTGACTATGATTCTGCTTCAGTAAATTGTCTTGGTGATAAAGGCTATGACCCAGCTTTTGGTGCGAGGCCGCTAAAAAGAATTATTCAAAAAGAAGTGCAAAATACATTGGCAAAGAAAATATTAGCTGGAACGTATAGTAGCGGCGATAAAATCAAGCTTACTTGTCGTAATGGTAAACTTGACATTTGAAGTGCAGAAAAATAAACTTGTCATAGTGATCCACCAATTGAGAGCGCGCTCTAGTATACAAAAAAGTCATCTCGGGCGATATAAAAGTCATCCTGGGCTTGACCAGGGATCTGGGGCAATAAGAGTATAATTAACTTTCCTTCTACCTCCTGGGATCCTAGGCCAAAGGCAGGCGCAAGCTTCAATCAAGCTCAGGATGACTGCGGGTGTGTTGTTCAGGAGGATGACTATTTTATCTCAAGGCGCCTCTTTATCTTGCCACGACGTGCAAAACACATTCTTCGCTATTACAATATATCAGAATCCTAGTAGTTGACAAATTTTGAAGGATCTTTTGCTACTTTTCCTTCCCTGATACCGAAATTAAGTTGTGGTTCCGTTACTTTACCTGTACTGCCAACATATCCTACTACATCGCCCTGCTTCACACTAGAACCCTTAGTGAGGATTATGTCTTCTAAATGTGCATAAGAAGTAACAATATTTTTTCCATCGAGTTTAATAATCACTAAATTACCAAAAGTTGCATCATAATCGGCGTATATTACTTTGCCTGCAGCGGTCGAGAGTACTTTAGTCCCTGGTTTGGCGCTGATACTGATACCCTTGCTTGTGCCAAATGGAGTTTTGTCACCAAATTTTGTAATCACCTTACCGTTTACTGGGGCGATATATTCACGATTTACTTCTTGTTCTTGTAACTCTACCTCAGGTCTGTCAACTCTCGCCTCCTCTACTTGTCCCAATGGTTCAGCTAGCTCAGCATTATTTGTGGTTAAGTTTTTTTCTGTAGTTTGATTATTAATTTTAAGAATTTGAAACTCATCAATATAATAAGGAGGAGATAAGTCATTTAACAATGCAATCTCTGTGACTTTTTGTCCGTATTTTGATGCAATATCTTCAAGAGTTTCTCCAACTTGTACTTCATGATAAATGATCTTACGCTTTGACTCAAGCGGGCTTTGTGCTGGAATAATATATTGCTCGTTATCTGTGTATTCCTCAGGATTAATTACTTCAGTCGGTTTAACTTCAAATGAACCAGTAGAAATAACTTCTCCTTCGTCAACAAGTGTTGAATTTGTTTTAGAGGAAGCACGCTTCTGCGAACCACTATTATTATATTCTATAGGCGCTGATTGCTTTGATACTGCGCACGCAGATAATACAAATGATAAAAGAATCAAAAGGCTTTGTTTTTTCATTTTGCCAAGGTGTGTAATTACAGATTTGTTTTGCTAATTAAATAAACGTCATTATATATTAATAACTATTACTTTGTATATCAAAAAGGTATTTAATGGGAAATTATGATTTAGCTATTGCAAGCGACCATGCTGGAGTCAAATTGAAGAGTAAAATCATCAAAGATCTTCAGCAAAAAGGTTTAAAAATACTTGATCTAGGAACAAATAGTGAAGAGAGAGTAGATTATCCAGATTTTACTCATAAAATTGTAGAAGAAATTATTGAAAAGACGGTCACGCAAGGTATCCTGATTTGTGGAACTGGCATTGGTATGTCTATAGCGGCAAACCGAAGTTCCGATATCAGAGCAGCTCTATGTACAAGTGAATTTATGGCAGAGCGCGCTAGATCTCACAACGATGCGAATATATTAGTGTTAGGTAGCAAACTGGTCGATGATAATATTTCGATTAAAATGGTAGAAATATTTCTAAATACTACATTTGAAGGAGGTAGGCATTCTAGGCGTTTGGCCAAGATTAGGTAATATAGTAAATTAGCTGAAGAGGGGTAGCTAATTCTGCAAGAGACTCGATAAATCTCGTCATAGCTAAATTTTGCCAAGGCAAAATTAGCGAAGACGGATGGTAGCGAGGGAGGGACTTGAACCCCCGACACTCGGATTATGATTCCGATGCTCTAACCAGCTGAGCTACCCCGCCAAGGAGTCTAAATTTTACACTATATGGCACTTAGCATTAGGTGCATTTGTTAATATACTAGATATCCCCCGCTCTTCTTTTTGTCATTCCCGCGGGGCTTTGTTGCGTGGATAGGAAAAAACGCCAAAACTCACCTATACATGTGATAAAACTCTTAATTTTTAGCAATACTCAGCTTTGCCAAACGAAGCCAT
>CANNHR010000049.1 GCA_947505405.1 Rickettsiales bacterium | reverse complement strand
ATGACAATAAGGGATAGGAAAACCTCTGTAAGGCATTTCCGACGGAGAGACGAAAGACCTGTTGCGCTTTGCACCAAATACACATGAATTTACTATAAGTTTCTTGTTTATAAACTATCGATTACAGCATCGATAGCCGCTTGAGCACATATACCATCTAATTCAGGCGTAGCCCCACTAATACCAATTGAACCAATATGCTCACCATCTTTTGTAATAATTGGCAAACCACCTTCCAATAATACTATCCCAGGCACTCCAAGATAAGGAAGGTTTGGGAGTTTTTCATTCTTAAGCGCTAGCTCTTTAGTGGAGATAGGTATGCTTGCAGAAGTTAAAGCCTTAAGAGGAGCCATGCGGACACTAACCATATTGTTATTATCCATACGGCGGTAATATTTCAAATTGCCGTGGTTATCCATAATAGCAATAACTATTTTCAAAGAGCGTGTTATAGCCATATTTTCAGCAGCATCTGCCATTTTTTTAGCCATATTTAAAGATAATGCTTTAACAATCAACATATATAGTAACTTTTATTGTGTAAAATACCTAACAACGTCTATTTACTGCCCAAGAGCTTTGACAATATCTTCAACCACTTTTTTTGCATCGCCAAATAGCATGAGGGTATTATCTTGAAAAAACAATTCATTCTGAATTCCAGCATAACCAGAAGACATCGATCTTTTGATAAATAAAACAGTCTTTGACAAACCGACATCAAGGACTGGCATGCCATAAATAGGACTATCTTTATCAGATTTAGCCGCGGGGTTAGTTACATCATTAGCACCAATTACAAGCGTCACATCAGTTGAATTAAAGTCGCCATTTATTTCTTCAAGCTCGCGAACATCTTCATAATCAATATTAGCTTCCGCCAAAAGAACGTTCATATGACCAGGCATCCTTCCAGCTACCGGATGAATTGCAAATCTCACTCTAACGCCTGCCTTTTTCAGCATCTGAGTCAATTCCTTTATTGCATGCTGAGATTGAGCAACAGCCATACCATAACCCGGGACAATTATTACCGATTCCGCTCTATCAAGCATAAAAGCTGCATCTTCAGCACTACTAATTTTTGCAATTCTATCATCTTCATTTTGTGCTAGGCCCGACTCTTTTTGCTTCATGAAAGCTCCGAAAATCACATTAAATAATGACCTATTCATAGCCCTGCACATAATGTAGCTCAAAATAGCACCACTTGCACCAACAAGAGCTCCTGTAATGATGAGTAAACTATTACCTAGCGTAAAACCAATACCAGCTGCTGCCCATCCAGAATATGAATTAAGCATTGATACCACAACTGGCATATCTGCTCCGCCTATTGGTACTATAAGCAATACACCAACAATTAAAGAAGCAAGTACTAGCAATGTAAAAATAGATAAGCTTTGATATTTAGCGAAATAATATATTAATAAAATCAGCATTATACTGAGTAGAAGACACACATATTGCTGGCCAAAGAATTTCATTGGCCTAGCACCAATCAACCCTTGCAGCTTTCCAAAAGCAATTAATGATCCACTAAATGTAAGCGCGCCAATCGCGGCACCTAAAGACATCTCTATTAATGCTCCAACTGGAATTGCTCCTTTTTCTCCAATGCCAAAATTCTGTGGTGAAATTAAAGCGCCAAAAGCTATTAATACTGCAGCTAATCCTACTAGCGAATGAAAGCCTGCAACAAGTTGAGGCATAGCGGTCATTGGTATTTTTTTAGCTATCACGCTACCAACCCCACCACCTAAAACTATAGTAATAATGAGAGCGGTTTTTTGAGCAAACGATGGCAAATTAAACGTAGCTATAAGAGCTATAGCCATACCTATCATACCAATTACACTACCTATTCTAGCAGATCTTGGCGAAGATAAACCCTTTAGAGCAAAAATGAAGCATACGGCCGAGATAAGGTAGGAAAATTCGATTAGTTGTATTGTCATAATAAATTTATTCTCTTAATCACCAAAGGTTTTTTAACTCTTTTTATTTTTTCTTGAACATTTCAAGCATCCTTTGAGTTACTATAAATCCACCAAAAATATTAATTGCAGCCAAAAAAGTTGCAAAAAAACCAAATGCTGAAGCTACCCCAAAATTTACTGAACTTGCTGCAATAAGCGCGCCAACAATCACGATACCAGAAATTGCATTTGTTACAGACATAAGAGGTGTATGTAGTGACGGAGTGACCTTCCATACAACATAATAACCAACAAAACAGGCAAGCGTAAAAATTGTCACAGCATAAACTAGTGGGTCAATGTTGCTATTTCCTTGCACAGCAACATTATCCCCCATTTCCTGAAGCTTAAGAGCTAGTTCAGATGCTTTTGCTGAAATTGCTTTGGCATCATTTATAGCCAGTGGTAATTTTTCGTTCATAAATTTATGTTTTCATACCAATTTCTTACATCAAACTCAGGTTACTATACCTTAAACTTTTTGTTTATCATACTACCCTCGACGCTAATTGTCATTTCTTCGACTAGTTCGTCCTTAAAATTTATTTTCCTATCTTGCAAGGCATAATCCAAAAAATTATATAGGTTTTTTGCATATAGCCTTGAGCTATCACCTGCAATTTTTGTTGCCAAATTGTTCCAAGCGATAATTTTTACACCTTTCTTTACTATTACTTTGTCTTCTACAGAATCTTCGACATTCCCACCAGAAGACGCAGCCATATCAACTATCACTGAACCAGGACGCATTTTTGCAACCATGTCTTTGGTAATCAACAATGGGGCTTTTTTACCTGGAATTTGGGCAGTAGTAATGACCATATCAAATTTATCTATTATCTGATTCAAGAATCTCTCTTGAATCGCAGCAAAGTCTCGAGACACTTCTTTTGCATAGCCAGTTTTGTCTTCAGAATCCGTCATTAATTCAGAAGGATAGACAAATTTAGCACCTAAACTTTCAGCCTGCTCTTTTGTCGCTAGCCTTACATCATAGGCCGAAACAATAGACCCAAGTCTTTTAGCTGTAGCAATCGCTTGAAGTCCAGCAACACCAATCCCAAGAATAAGCGTTTTTGCTGGGTTAATTGTCCCAGCAGCAGTCATCATCATTGGAAATGCTCTGTCAAAATAATAACTGGCCTCAATCACTGCACGATAACCAGCAAGATTACTTTGCGAAGAAAGAGCGTCCATTCCTTGAGCCTTTGTAACTCTAGGCACTAGCTCCATAGCAATAGTTGAAAGCTTTCTTGAGGCCGCTTTTTCTAAATATTCTATATTTGAATATGGTGATATGAGCCCTATTATAGTTGCTCCTTCTTTTGCCATGTCTATTTCATTGAATTGGTCTATGAGCGGCGTAGGCTGTACTTTCAAAATAACATCTGCATCAGACAATATCTCAAGCAAAACAGAAGAAACAACTGCACCGGCATTTTCATAATCAGAATCTAGGAAATGCGCTCCAATACCTATACCCCTTTCAACAAACACTCTATAGCCTTTTTTGACGTATAGTTTGACTACGTCAGGGGTAATGGCTGTTCGAACTTCGCCTTTTTCTCGTTCTCTAATTGCAGCAATCTTCATTGTATAGTCGTTTAAGTTGAATTAGCATAAATTTCTATTTTATCTTTTGACTTTTAATAATCACTTCTCATACCCAAAATGGGCTGGCATTTGGAGTATTCGCAGCAATATTTAAAAGACAAAATCTTTCCTATAAATATACGCTAATTCAACTCAAACGACTATAGTATAATTTACTTAAGTTTATTCTTGAAGTTATACTACCCATTCCTTATCATGTGAACATCAATTTCATCTTAAAAAGCAGATTTTTATGCACATCAACACAAGTAAGACACATTTGACTATCGTAAGATGGATTATATTGCTTGCATTACTAACATCCGCTCATTATGCAAGTGCAGATAACATTTCCCAAGAGATCAAATCATACATAAGCAGTATTAAATCAATTGCAGTTGAATTTACTCAAGAAGATAGTACAGGACGGCTGGCAGAAGGTATGCTGATTATTGATAAGCCGTATAAATTCAGATGTAATTACTATGAGCCTTTTCCAATTGTTATTGTCGGCAATAAAAACTATGTTTCTGTTTATGATTACGAAATGGGACACCTTAGCAGAATAAAAGCAGAGGAAAACATTTTTAACTTTCTGCTAGTTGACAAAATCAGTTTTGATAATCAATTTGAAATTTTGTCGGCAAAAGAAAGTAATGGAAGTTATATTCTTCGTTTAAAAAATCATGACTTAAACAAAATTAGTGAAATTTGGTTCGATAAAAAAAATAAAAACATTCAAAAAATGCAAATATTCGAAGAGAGTAACAGTATCACTCTTACATTTAGTAATACTATGCAAATTAGCAATATAGCAAACAGTCTGTTTACAATGAAAGACCCGGAAATTTTCGGCATACCTGATAGATTCACTAAAACTGAACTCGAAAAAAGATTTAAGAAGTTATATAACTAATCTCAGATAAAATTATACTAATCAATTTTTCAGATCTCGTCTGTGCTCACGTATTTATATACGTTGCGCAGTCTCGCCTTCAAATTGATGGTCTAATTTTATCTGAGATTAGTTATAGACACTGTTAACAAAGCCATTTAAAAATGGAAATGGTAAAAATATGGCTTGATCGAGTGAGATAAACCAACTATCTTCATTTATGGCTAGTGCTGGGCGCATGCTTTGTTTAGTTGGTCAGGTCTGAGAAGAAGCAGCCAGAGCATTTTGTAAGCGGGTCAGTGCTAGCTATAGTAATTTAGATTGAATTAGTTGCATAAAAAACGTCATGGCAAGCCGACTCTTGGTGAAGCTGCCAAGAGCGATCATGCCTGAACTTATTGAGCTTCGCATGCCTATGTTTTAAAGTCATCCCTAGCTTGATGGGGCTACGCCTGCCTGCGGTTCGGGATATCCTCTTGTTGCCTGGGATCCTAGGCCAAAGGCAGGCGCAAGCTTCAAATAAATTCAGGATGACTGGGTATCTATATACTTATTGTGCGCTTTATTCAATCCAAATATACTTATAATATATATTCAATTGACCAATCCAAATCCGGTAGTTTCGCAAGTTCATGTCAGAAGAAAGTTTAAAATATATTCCCTTTGCTCGCAAGTACAGATCAACAAACTTTTCAGAGTTAGTTGGGCAAGAAGTTTTAGTGAAGACGCTTTCTTACTGTATTGCGAACAATCGTTTGGCACCAGCTTATTTACTCACTGGTATTAGAGGAGTTGGCAAAACCTCATCAGCACGCATAATTGCAAAGACTATAAATTGCACTGATATAAAGATCTCTGGTGAACAAATTGCACCTTGTCAGCAGTGCAACAATTGCATTAGCTGCGCAAAACAAAATCACCCAGATATTATTGAAATAGACGCTGCTAGTAGAACTGGCGTCGATGATATAAGGGAAATAATTGAAAGCAGTGAATATAAGCCACTTTTGGGCACTCACAAATTCTTCATTATAGATGAGATTCACATGCTTTCAAAGAGTGCGTTTAATGCTCTTCTTAAGGTCATTGAAGAACCACCACCACATGTGATTTTTATTTTTGCAACAACCGAAGTACAAAAAATTCCGCTGACTGTAGTCTCAAGATGTCAGAGATACGACCTTCGGCGTCTTTCTTATGAAGAAATTCAGATTTTGCTCAAACAAATTGCTCAAAAAGAAAATATTAAATTTGAAGAAGAAGCTTTAAAAATTATCGCAAGTAAGTCTGAAGGATCAGCTCGTGATGCTGTCGCTATGATAGATCAAGCTGCTTCATATCTGTATAGGCAAAGCAATTCAGATACACTACCAGTTAATTCTAGAGCTGGTATAATTACCGCTGAACTTGTGGGTAGGATGCTTGGTTTATTACGCACAAACATCATCATTGAATTTACACAATTGATCATTGCAAACGCTCCAAGTAGAGCGATCAATTTACTAAGTGAGATTTATGCGCAGGCTAATAGTTTAGAATATTTTATCCAGGTTATGGCTGATTTTATGGCTGAACTTTGCAAATCAAAAGTTATTCCAAATTATCATAACCCTTTATATCAAGATTACTCTAACGAACTATCTAGCATTTTGATTGGCACACCGCTGTCCCGCTTAACTACTTTGTGGCAAATATTTAGCAACGGTTTGCAGGAAATTAAACAATCGCACAACGAACTAGTAACCGCTCAAATGCTTATTATCAAAGCTATTTACGCCTGTAATTTGCCTCTCATTGAAGATATTATAGATCCTGACAAAGTCATTCCTCAAGTCTTGGAAAAACATGAGAATAATATATTTGATTTTCTGAAATTCTGTCATCAACAAAAAGAGATAGAAATATATTACTTATTATTAAATGAGGTAGAAGTCTCAAGATTCCAAGATCTACAAATGGAAATTGCCTGTAGCAGTAAGGATATAAACACGCAAACTAAAAAAATCGAAAAATTGCTAAATGAGTGGTCTGGCAATCAATGGAGAATTAGTTGTGGAATTCATCAAAAAATCACTACTTTAAAAGACATCATGCTGGAAAAAGTTAGATTATCGGAAGATTATCAGATAATAAAAAATAATTTTCCTGATGCAAATATATCAGATATAATTCTGAAGACTGAAAATTAAAACTTAGAGGATAAAATGGATATTAATCAGCTTATGAAGCAAGCTCAAGCTATGCAGAAGAAAATGAAGGACATGCAAGAGGAAATTGCTTCAAAACAATATACTGGAAAATCAGGTGGTGGACTAGTTACAATATCCATGAGTGGTAGCGGTGAGATGCTTAAAGCGTCACTAGATCCATCTCTATTAAAATCCGAGGAAAAAGAAATGCTCGAGGATCTGATTGTAGCAGCTCATAACGACGCAAAAACCAAAGCTGATGAAGATTCAAAGAGCAATATGACTAATGCGTTTGGAGATCTTGGAAAATTACCCCCTGGGTTTGGTTTTTAGTGATTGCTTAAAGAAATTCCTAGTCATCCTGAAACAAGTTCAGGACAGTCTGCCAAACTAAAATAACTTATTTCAGCATGAACTTAAGTATGCACAAACACTCAGGCCTTGATCAACTTATTTACCTGTTTTCTAAGCTTCCTGGGCTTGGGACTCGTTCTGCGCGTAGAATAGTACTACATTTATTACAAGATAAGGACTTGCGCCTGCGTAGCTTGATTCATGGCTTAGAGAATGCATCACATCAGCTCACTAATTGTCAAGTTTGTGGAAATATTGACAATACTAAAATTTGCAGTATTTGTTCAAATGAATCTAGAAACGATTTCATAATCGCAGTTGTCGAAACTGTAGCTGAGCTTTGGGCAATCGAGCGCAGTGAGGTATTTCGCGGCAGATACCATGTTCTTGGAGCCTCTATTTCAGCATCCAGCAGTCGTAATCCCAACGACTTAAGATTGCCCGAGCTTCTAGAAAGATGTGATAAAAACAAAACAGAAGAACTTATTATCGCTACTAACTCTACTCTAGAAGGTCAAACTACCGCTTACTTTATCACTGAATATTTTAAGGATCGCTCTATCAATATTTCCCGGCTAGCAAGTGGAATACCAATAGGTGGAGAACTTGATTATCTTGACGAAGGTACCTTGTCTGCTGCACTTGAGAGCAGAAGAAAATTCAATTGATCAGAGGAACTTATATAAATTCTATATTCAAATCAGACACTTGAATTTAAATATGGAATTGAGAGTATAAAATCCTTGCAATCGGTTAGCGTTCAAAGGTAAAATGCTGACGTAGTACTTGTAGACTTGGCGAGAGGAATATGGTGAGTAAAGACTTTGAACGAACAGGTTTTTTATTCGGTGCTAATTCTGTGTTTATTGAAGAATTGTACCAGCAATATCTAGCGAACCCTTCTTCTGTTGATCAGAGTTGGGTTGAGTTTTTCAGTCAGCAGACTGATTTCGCCCCTTTAAAAAGCACATCAAAAATTATAATCAAGGATTTACCAAAGCAAGAGTCCGCTCGTACTGATAGGGACAGCGCATGTGATATAGAAAACAAGCTCCGAGCTAAGTTTATGATTACCGCTTACCGCGAGCATGGGCACTATCTTGCGAACCTTGATCCACTCGGTCTTGAGGTAAAAAAAACTCATGCAGAACTTGAACTAAATATTGAAGATTTTGGATTTTCGGAGAGTAACTTATCTCAGAATGTCGATATCACAAATGAACTGAGCGACCTAACAAGCTGTACTGTCGGAGAGCTAAAGGAAATACTTGAGAAAACTTATTCAGGTAATTTAGCAGCTGAATTTTCTCACGTAGAAAATAGCGGAGAGAGGAAGTGGTTATATGACCAACTCGAAAGAGCAAATACTCACCGTATATTTAGCATAGATGAGAAAAGGAAATTCCTAAAGGATCTAGTTGAAGTTGAAGGCTTTGAACAATATCTTCACACCAAATTCCCAGGAGCTAAACGCTTCTCAATTGAAGGCGGTGATGCCTCCATAGTGTGCCTTGACACTGTGATAGAAGAGTCTGCAATCTCTGGTGCGGAAGAGGCTGTACTTGGACTTGCGCATCGAGGCAGGTTGTCTACACTTACAAAAGTTATGCAAAAACCATATCGCGCGGTGCTTTCTGAGTTTTCAGGTAGCAGCGCTTTTCCAGATGACCTCGACATAGCAGGTGACGTCAAGTATCACATGGGTTACTCATCTAACAGAGTGGTGAAAACCGGTCAAAAGATTCATTTATCTCTAACTCCCAACCCTTCTCATCTTGAAGCTGTAAATCCAGTAGTAGCCGGTAAAGTACGAGCTAAGCAAGATTGTAAAGGAAGAGACCGCAAGAAAGTTGTTGGTATTTTGGTTCATGGGGATACTGCTTTCTGTGGACAAGGTGTTGTTGCTGAGAGCTTAGTCATGTCAGGACTAAAACCTTATGAGGTAGGAGGAATTTTTCACTTAGTTATCAACAACCAAGTTGGTTTTACGGCAAACGCGGAAGATGCACGGCCAGGACGATACTGTACTGAAGTTGCTAAAATGGTTGGAGCTCCAATTATTCATGTCAATGGCGATGATATTGAATCTGTAGTATTGGCAACTAAGATAGCTTGTAATTACCGCAAGAAATTCAGTAAGGATGTAGTGGTTGATATTATATGCTATCGTAAATATGGTCACAACGAAGGTGACGAACCTATGTATACTCAGGCGTTCATGTATAATGTTATTAAAAATAAAAAAACTCCAGCTGCATTATACGCTGATCAACTTGTTAGTCAGTCAATTATTGACACTAGTTATTACCAAACATTGAAGCAAGAGTTTAAAGAATTCTTGGATGAAGAGTTTAGTCAAATAAAAAACTATAAGCCGAGAGCGCAATGGCTTGAAGGTCACTGGGCCGGTTTTGAACGAAATAATAAAAACTCTTTAACTACTGGTGTGGCGGCACTTGAGTTAAAAAAACTAGTCAAAATTTTATGCACGATACCTAAGTCATTTCCAATTAACAGCAAGCTCGAAAAGCTTTTTGCTTTGAGACTTGAAACAGTTAATAATAATAAACCTATTGATTGGGCCACTGCCGAGCAACTTGCTTTCGCAACTTTATTACAAAAAAATATACCTATTAGAATGACTGGCCAAGATGCTGGACGAGGAACATTCTCGCACAGACATTCTGTTTTACATTCCCAAGTGGATAAGTCAATATACGAGCCATTAAATAACATCTCAAAAGATCAAGCGTTTTTTGAAGTAGCTGACAGTAACTTATCTGAATACGCTGTTCTAGGGTTTGAATATGGCTACTCACTGGTTAACCCAAATCACTTAGTAATTTGGGAAGCTCAATTTGGTGATTTTTGCAATGGCGCTCAGATAATGTTTGATCAATTTATTTCATCAGCCGAAACTAAATGGCTTAGGATGAGCGGTCTAGTTTGTTTGCTACCAAACGCTATGGAAGGACAAGGGCCTGAACATAGTTCAGCCAGGCTAGAGCGGTTCTTGCAGTTATGTGCTGAGGATAATATACAAGTGGTGTATCCAACAACTCCGGCCTCAATTTTTCATCTACTACGCAGACAAGTACTAAGGACCTTTAGAAAACCTTTAATAGTGATGTCACCAAAATCCTTGCTTCGGCATAAATTGGCTGTATCAAGCCTATCGGAGCTAGATGCAAATACGTCTTTTGTCCCGGTAATTGATGAGATTGACACTGATGTTAAAGCTAGCAATGTCAAAAAAGTTATTTTCTGTGCAGGTAAAGTCTATTATGATTTACTCGAAGAAAGAAGGGAAAAAAAGATCAAGGATGTGGCAATCATTCGCCTTGAACAACTTTATCCCTTTGAAGAAAACTTAGTTGCAAAAATTGTTTTTAAATATTCAAAATCGAGTAGTTTTGTTTGGTGTCAAGAAGAACCAAAAAATATGGGATCTTGGAAATTTATAAGACCTCGTATGGATGGCGCATTACATGAGGCTGGAATAAAAAAAACTATAGATTTTGTTGGCCGAGCCGAAGCCGCTTCTCCTGCTGTTGGCTACCTTTATGCTCACAACAAGCAGCAAGAGGCCCTTGTCAATGAAGCACTAGGAATTAATAAATAACCCCTATAAGAAGTATTTTTTGAGTAAGAAAAATAATTTCAGGATAAAGTAAATAAATTTGAGTTTTGGAGAATGAAATTATGAGTGTTCAAATTATAGTACCAGCATTGGGTGAATCCGTTTCAGAAGCAACAATAGCTAAATGGTATAAAAAACCAGGCGATGCTGTAAAAGTTGACGAGCTTTTGCTTGAACTAGAAACTGAAAAAGTTACATTAGAAGTCAGCGCTTCGGCTGAAGGTGTGCTTGAATCTATCGACAAAAAAGAAGATGAAGTTGTCAGCGTTGGACAAGTAGTTGGTAAAATTAAAGCTGGCGCTATTGCAGCAGAGAGTAAACCAGCACCCATGCAAACGACACCTGCTCCTGTTACTTCCGCTATGCCGGTAACTCCTGTATCTCATAAGCAGGTTGATATAGCAAGCACAATGCCACCGTCAGTTCAGAAGCTTGTATCCGAGCACAAGCTCAACGAAGCTCAGATTCCAGGCACAGGTAAAGATGGCAGAATTAATAAGGGTGACGTGCTCAATGTTTTAAATAATACAGTTACTCCTTTGAGCTATAATGGGATGCCACAAATCAACAGCAATGACAAACCCGTTGAGCGTATTCGTATGTCTCGCCTGCGCAAAACTATTGCTCAGCGTTTGAAGGATTCGCAAAATACCGCAGCTATATTAAGCACTTTCAACGAAATTGATATGAGCAAAGTAATCGCTCTTCGCGCGCGATACAAGGATTCATTCCAGGAAAAGCATGGGGTAAAACTTGGCTTTATGTCGTTCTTTATCAAAGCTGTAGTCAATGCATTAAAGGAAGTTCCATCGGTTAATGCTGAAATGGAAGGTGATGACATTATTTACAAGCATTACTATGACATAGGAGTAGCAGTTGGAACAGAGCAAGGTCTTGTAGTACCAGTTGTTAGAAATGTTGATAGAATGAACTTCTCAGAAATAGAAAAAGGGATTGTATCTTTGGCAACCAAGGCAAGAGATGGCAAGCTTTCAATGTCTGATCTTACTGGCGGAACATTTTCAATTACTAATGGAGGAGTGTATGGCTCGCTATTATCAACACCGATTATTAACCCGCCTCAAACTGGAATTATTGGCTTGCACAACACGCAAGAGAGGCCAGTGGCTATAAATGGCAAGGTGGAGATTCGTCCAATGATGTATGTTGCCCTTTCTTATGATCATAGGGTAATAGATGGTAAAGATGCAGTTACTTTCCTAGTAAAAGTAAAGCAAGCTATTGAGGATCCTGAGCGTCTATTGCTTGATCTTTAGTGAAAATTCAAATTATTTCAGTTGGAAAGCTATCGAGTCATTTTGTTGAAATAGCTGATAAATATAACCCCAACTGTGTTTAAGGATTCAATTTTAGTAACTGATCTAATGAGGGTTTATCAGTACGGATTTGGTAACTAATAAGTCCTGCAAACAAGT
>CANNHR010000048.1 GCA_947505405.1 Rickettsiales bacterium | reverse complement strand
GCAGCGTGGGAGCCATAGTATAGAGAAATTTCCTGGGTCGGGTATTGGTCTTACAATTGCAAAAGAAGTTGTAAAAGCCCATGGGGGAAATATAATAGCTCAAAATAATACAAAAGCTGGTGCTATTTTTGTCACATCTCCGAGCTTCACTAACTTTTCTCGCTTCGTGCTATTTTCAATAATTAAAAAAATAGAATTTCTAAGATCCCGTATAGTTTCTTTTGCTTTCACCTTTTTCTTTTCTAAAACATTGATCTCACTAATTATTTTTTCTTGGATAGCTTTTGGTGGCAGTGGGATTTTGATATTTTGAATCCTTGTTAAAGAAAACTCAATTTGTCCACTTTGACCAGTAGCCATAGCTTCTATAGTTTTGAAGTCAATGTTTGCTATGGCGTATAGCACATAACATGGCATTGCTTTTTCCTTATCTAATCTTAATATTGAAATGTGACTATCTACCAGAAGATCACCTTCTAAATCAAAGAATGTAACTCTTCCAGCTGTTCCAACTCCAGAAGGATTAATAAGAATATCTCCTTTTTCTAGTAAGTATGATACAATCTACTTATACACTAATCACAAGTGTCACAAGCAAGGTAATTTGTCATGATTTTTAGTAACAATGTAGATCAAAGTAAGATTTACCAGCTTCGTATTATACTTAAAAATGTTAGTCCGCTTATCTGGAGGAAGATTTTAGTGGCTGACTCTACAAGCATTGCAGATTTGCACGATATTCTACAAATCATTTTACAATGGGGAGATTATCATTTAAATCAATTCATAATCCATGGCAAATCATATGGTGTCTACCATGATGGCGGGATGAGCTTTGCAGATAACCCAAGACGTATAACTTTAAAAGATTTTCGATTCCGTCCTAATGAAAAATTTATATACGAGTATAACTTTACTGATGGGTGGGAGTATGAAATTCGTTTTGAAAAAACAGTACCTCTTAATCCAAAAATAAAATATCCACATTGTCTAGGTGGTAATCGTTTAGCTCCTCCAGAAGATTGTGGTGGACCATTAGCATTTTTAGAATTAGATAGGCATTATGATATTTTGCAAATACAGGCAGAACTAGCTAGGCTGGTCAAGAGGCATGTGCAAGATGAAGATATTGCACACTATGAATTCGAAGATTATGACGATGATGGTGCGATGCATAGAGCACTAGTTCTACTTGCTGCGAGACATACAAAAGATATGAGCGCCACAAACTTTGAAACACTTGAACCTGAAGATGACGACGATGATTTCGATCTTTGGTGCATTCGTGAAGTCTATGACTACGACATTGATAATTTTGCAGATGGAGTTGAAACACTCAATTATTGGTACCATAAAGACACATTTAATCACAGCAAAATCAACAACTTACTGGAGGCAAAATTCAATGTAAATATAGACGAGGTAAATCATGCAAGTTAATATTCAAATGGTTATTACAAATGGTGATCAAAAAACTGTACATGATATTCTGTGCTTCAAGCGACAAGAATTATCACCTGAAACGCTAGGCCTTACACTCAAGGAATCCAAGCAAGTGACGGCAGCGATACAGCAAATAATGATTATTAAGCAAGTAGAAGAATACACATCTAAGCGTATGAGGATATGCGCACATTGTAGTAAATTACAATATATTAAAGGCTATCATACAATAATATATCGTACTCTCTTTGGTAAGATGCATATTAGAAGTCCTCAAATAATCGAATGCTCATGCGAAACACACGAAACGTTAAGTAGTAGCCCACTCACAAAACTACTGACAGACAGAGTATCACCAGAATTGCTATACTTAGAATCAAGATGGGCTTCATTAATGTCATACGGAGTTACTGCTTCTCTTTTAGAAGAAGTTTTTCCAATACAAATCAGTTCCTCTACTGTTTGTGACACAGCTATGAAAGTCTCAGCGCGTCTAGAACAAGAACTACCAGAAGAAAAACATATGTATGTTGAAGGTTGTCAGAATGCCTGGGACAAACTGCTAAGACCAGGACCACCTATAACAGTTGGAATAGATGGCGGATATGTACATGCAAGAGAAGGCAAGAATCGAAAGGCTGGTTGGTTTGAAGTAATTGTTGGTAAAAGCATGCAAGAAGAACATGAATCAAAGAGATTTGGCTATGTAGCTACGTATGATAGGAAATCAAAACGAAGGCTACATGAAATGCTCAAAGAACAAGGGCTGCAGATGAATCAAGAAATTACATTTCTTACAGACGGAGGAGAAACAGTTCGTGATTTACCATCTTACTTAAGTCCTCGGTCTGAACATATTCTAGATTGGTTCCATATTGCAATGAAAGTGACAGTCATGAAGCAGGTGGCTAAAGGAATACTTGGCAATGAATATCCAAAATTTCAGGATAAAATAGATAGTATCAAATGGTATCTTTGGCATGGGAATGTGTTTCGTGCTCTACATCTCTTAGAAAACTTAAATGAAGAATTGGATATTGCATCAGATACAAAAACGGAAAAGCGTAAACTACACAAATTAGTAAATGAATTCGACACATACATCCAAAACAATCAAGGCTATATAATAAATTATGGAGAAAAATACCACCACGGAGAAACCATAGCATCGTCTTGCGCAGAATCAGCTGTTGATGAACTAATCAGCCGTAGAATGGTCAAAAAACAACATATGCGCTGGACGAAGAAAGGTGCACATCTATTACTTCAACTCCGTGTCAAAACTTTAAATCATGACCTACGAAAATCATTCATCAAATGGTACCCAAAAATGGAGCAAGAAAATGAACCTATACCTTTAGCAGCTTAAATACCCTCCGGTTTCGGATGGTGTCGTATTAGACTATATTTCATGTTCTGCTTGAAAGCATATATTCTTTCTGTATAGTGAATTCTGTTTGACAGAAAGATCTTGTATTTGTTATAATTAAAATTATTACCACTTATGATAAAAAGTTTTAAGTGCAAGCATACCGAAAGTTTGTTTAAAGGAACTAAAACAAAACATTTTATCATGATAGCTAAAGTCGCTAGAATGCGTCTTCTTGGTTTTAGTATTGCGAGTTGTCTTGATGATTTAAAATGTCCTCCGGGTAATAAACTGGAAGCTTTAAAAGGCGATAGAAAAAACCAATATAGTATTCGTATTAATAAACAATGGCGTATTTGTTTTAAGTGGCAGAGAGACAATGCATACGATGTTGAAATAGTTGATTATCATTAAAGGTAAGTTATATGACCACACATTATTATGATCCAATAAAACCAGGTGAGTACTTGGAACACGAATTTCTAGAACCGCTTAGTATTACTCAAACGCAATTAGCTCGTGATATCGATGTGTCAGTTTCGCGCATTAGTGGAATTATTCATGGCACTAGAGCTATAACAGCTGATACTGCTATTAGACTTAGCCTTTACTTTAAAACAACTGCTCAAATGTGGATGAACTTACAATCACAATATGACTTAGAAGTAGTTCAACGGAATAAACTAACTTTAATAAAAGATCGAATCCGTCCGCTAAAGCAAGCTAGTTAAAGATCAGATAACTGGAAAATAGATAGCAATTTAGTGTAGATTTTTGTGCGTCATAATGTTTGTTATGGAAAGTAAGTGATGCTTTTATTCGTTATGACTTCCCGTACTTCACTCGATGCCAGCTAGTAGACCCCCTTAATTTGGGACTACTCTCACTCAGCGACTATGATAAATCTACTTCTAGGACAGCACCTAGTACCTCACTCATATTATTTATATCACCAGTACACTCTAAAATAATATCTATACCAGCCTCTAGACTAAGTTGAGCAATTTCCCCAGGTGACTTACTAGAAGACAATGCTCTCATCTCTATAGCATCAGAAATAATAATCCCTCGGAATCCCAGCTCATCCCTGATATATTGAATTGCACTTTTAGATAATGTTACCGGCTGTCTCGAATCAAGAGCGGTGTATATTATATGAGCTGTCATAGCCCATTGGCTAAAAGGGGCAAGCTCTCTAAATACGCGAAAATCTGTTCCTTCCAATTCACTGAGAGAAGTGGTCACTATAGGCAAGTCGGTATGACTATCTTTTGTTGACCGTCCATGGCCTGGTATATGTTTTATTACTCCCTTAACTCCTACTTCATGCGTACCTTCTAATGCAGCTTTGCAAAGAGCAAATACTTTTGCTGGGTCAGAACTAAAACTTCTATCTCCTATAACGTCATGAGCTCCTGTATACCTAACATCTGCTATAGGAGCAAAGTTTGTGTTAATACCTAAACCATTAAGCTCTCTGGCAATATCTCTAAAATTTGCTTTGCATGCGGTCATTGCTGTTTCCATTCCTTTTTCGTCATACATTACACCAAAAGTAGATGCAGAGGGTCTCATTTCAAAAGTTGGAACAGTTAATCTTCTAACTCTTCCTCCTTCTTGATCTATAGCTATTATAGCACCCTCTCCTAATTCGTCTTTTATACTACTTACAAGATCTAGAAGCTGTTGTCTATTTTGAATAACCTGCACTACCTCTTTTGTTACTGGATCACGAACAATTTCTGAGTCTATATTGCGCCTAAATAATATAACCCCTGCAGGATGTTCTGTTTTAAACAATAACCTTTCCTCAGGTGTCAGTTGTGTTCCTTTGATCCCTACGATAACCGGCTTAACAGTTGTTACATAGCAGTAATCCATAATTGTCTTTATCACTGCTGGGACAGAACCTAAAGTAGGAGTTTTTTCAAGAAGATCAGTGACTTCATCGTATCCAGTAAGAAGATTTTTTTTCATAACAGAGATATCCGTATGAGGTGCTTCATAATAGTAATCCATAATTATCCTTACTGGCTCAGGAGCTAAAACAGTATCTAAATAAGGAGTTAGGGCGTTGGTTAAGTCATGGTATAGTATTTGAGAGCTTTTTTTCATAATTTTTTTCATAATGATTAGGGCCTTAAAAAATAATGAGAAATTTTGTAAAGAAATAAGCTTTTAGTTTTACTCCCTATATCTTTCTTATTAGAGAATTTCCCGACCATTGTCAATAATATCGTCTATTTATTATTTTATGTAAGGAACCCTACGATTATAGATATATAGTAAATCAACTTGAGATAGCGTAATTAAAGAAGGAGATGAGAGAATCATATAAAGTATTAAACTTTGGAAGCTGTTGCTATGAAGTACTCGGCCGCAAGCGACCGAGTTTCAAAATAAGTTCAGCTGTTTAGCTTCTTTTTCCAATTTATCCATTTGATTGATCGGATCTTTATGCATCATTTCATGTTAATGTAATAACTACAAATATAAGAGATTCAACGTTTGTGCTAGACGGTTTACTGAGGCACGAAGCGGACTTAAATATTTATGAGCATTATACCGATACAGCTGGATTTACTGACCATGTGTTTGCTTTGATGCATATGCTGGGATTTAAATTTGCGCCTAGAATAAAGGATTTAAATGATAAGCGATTTATATACCTCCAAAATGTAAATTTTATGATAATTTAAGTAGTATGATTGGTGGAACTGTCAATCTCAATCTTATAGAACGTAATTGGGAAGAAATAATAAGATTAGTCCTCTCTATACAGCATGGTACTGTACCCTCATCTTTAATACTTAGAAAGCTAGGAAGTTATCCTAGGCAAAATAATTTAGCTCTTGCGCTTAGGGAACTAGGGAAGATCGAGCGCAGCATATTTATGCTAGACTGGATAAAGGATCCGGCATTAAGGCGTAGGGTTCATGTTGGCTTAAATAAAGGTGAGGCAAAACATTCTTTAACTAGAGCAGTACACTTTAACCGCCTTGGTGAAATAAGAGATAGATCATTTGAAAATCAGCTTTATAGAGCTAGTGGATTGAATCTTGTGGTTGGGGCTATTGCGCTTTGGAACACTGTTTATATTGGAAAAGCAGTGGAACATTTAAAGAAAACTGACGCAACATTTGATGAAAATCTAATAAAGCATTCCTCACCACTTGGTAGGAGACATATCAATTTGACAGGAGATTATATATGGAGCCCAAGACCCCATGAAAGTAAGCTTAGGGTGGAATAAAAATTCCTTAGCGTAGGATATTCTCCGAATCCCAGCGTAGCCCCATAGACGCTATGATCGTTTTTTAGGATTAACAGATAATATAACTGCAACACAATTTGTTGTAGTTCCTTGGATGGGAACAGTGGAAGAAAAAGCGCTTTTATATACTTCTTTCTAAAATAGATTTCCTATCAATTTTAATGGTAGCCAACTAAGTATCAACTATAAATCTGGTCCATCTAACCCTTTAGAGAGATCTAGTTGTTTGTGATGGTTTTCAATAACCTTACTTTGTATTTTCTGTAACTCAGCTTTTGGAAAATATTCTCCTGTATGTGTTTTTGCGAGATGATCCAAAAACTTGATTGGACAATCGAAATGCTTGTTATTTAAAGTAAAGCTCTGTCCCTTATCTAACAACGATAGTCCTGCATGAATCTTTTCAACACTTTTTGCATGATATTCAGCAATTAGGTTTTTATGAGCTACAACTGGACTATTAGATTCTTTTAGAATCTTCATTGTTGATTCAGTACTTGCATTTTTTTCTAAAAATGTTACCAACTTACTTAATTGACCAATAGTATTTTCTTGCAAATTTTTATAGGCAGTCTTAATTGAGCTGATTAATTCTGGACTATGATCCTCAGGATATTTTAAGTGGCCCTGGAAATTACTTAAGAACCTTTGTTCTATATACATGTTTTGTACTACTTCTGTTGGTGTCTTAGCGTTTGCACGACTCTGTTTAAACTCTTCAAGGTGATCACTTATATACTGCCTATCTCTTATAAATGTAATGCTCCTTTCCATTTCTTTAGAACTTTTACCTACAAGAGTAAGTACTAATTTATGATCGTCAATCTTTGCTCCATATGCCTTTGCTTCATCAACTATTCGTTTGTTTTCTGTCAAGAAATGCTCAGCAAAGCCAATAGATTTGCGTGTGTCTTCAAGAGCAGCTCTTCCTTTTGCAGGGCTTGTTCTATAGGCATCAACTATCTTTTCTTCGTTTATATTAAATTTCCCAATATAAACAATATCAGCCTTTTCTTGCTGGCTTAGCACGTGTTGGGTATCATTAGCGAAATATAGATTCAAACTCGTAGCAGTATGCTTCGCTAGCGCTATTGTAAATGACTTAGTTACTGCCCCTGCTCCTTCTTGCTGCAATATGTCATTAAAATCACCTATTTTATCCGGACAAACAATTTCTACGAATGCCCCTTTTCTTTGCAACTCACTCTTAGCCGTATCAATGGTTTTGGATGTAATTGCATGTTCACCATCATTATCGGCAGCGATAATGATTTTCTCACCTGCTGAGGACTGGTAATTCTTGATATTACTAATGCCAAGTGAACAAAGCACTTTGATTTGTGTGTCTTTGTTATTTGGATCATTCGCTAATGCTTGTTTTACTGACAATGCTGTTTCTAATCCTTCAGCGATTACAGTAACATTAACCTTGCCCTTTGGTGTATTCTCGCCTTTGCCTACTTCTACAAATGAACCGGCTATTTTACCAAAAGATTTCTTAGCTATAGCGACATCTGCCTTGCCCCCAGTTGCTTTATCAAGCAGTATTTGCTGACCACCAGTTACCTCCTCATACGAGTTCCTGGCAAATGCAACTATTGCCGGCAGATACTCTCCTTGACTTTTTTCTGCACTTTGCCTTAGCTCATCTTTGGTAGTATGATTATCTTGGCTGTATATACCAGTAGTCTTTATATCAAGCCCAACCTCACATGTAATGCCTCGTCTTTGGGTCAGATAACGATGTGCTATGGATCTGTTGCCTATATTTTTGGCTTGATCATATAATTTTATTACTAGAGCTTGTTTTGCTTTTGCCGTGCGTTCTTCAGCTTGTTTTTCCTTAATATATTTTTCTGTTAAATCACTATTCTTATGATCATGCACTAAGCTTAAATTATCACCCTGCATACCACATTCACGCCTTAAATATTCAACTGCTGCCTTAAAATCACAAGCTTGCTTTTCTTGCACCAAGGCAAAGATATCGCCGCCTGTACTGCTGCTAAAGTCATACCACGTACCCATACGCTCGCCATTAATACGAACGGCAATCTTGCCATGCTCACCAAAGCGCAGAGTCTTGCCATTAGATAGTTTTTTGTTTGGCTCCCCAAGCAAGTCTCTTGCTATCTGCTCGGTTTTAAACCGGACCGCATTGCGCAATTGCTCAGATTCATTATCCCATACAGCCTTCTGCTCCATATTTTTTGCCACATTCCTAGCAGCGTTTCTGGCAAAATCAGCTTGCGCATAAAAACGCTGTTTGGCTGATTGACTAGATTTACTGACACCTAAAATAGTGTCGACACTATAGCTATTCTCCTCAACTTTTGCCTGTATATTATTAATGTTATTAGCCGCTACTATATTTTCACCCACAGCAATTTTCTCTTTTGCATGAATCATAGCTTCTACCTCTTCATACCCCATCCCTATGCTATCAAGTACCGCTTCTACTTTTTCGGGTTGAACCTGCGGTGCTTTATATTGGTAATATTCAGTTGCAGGTAAATGCTTGTCTGAAAGTTCTGTGATTTTCCTTGAAGCAAAGTCTAATGCCCCAACAATTAACCCACTCACAAAACCTTTGCTTTTCTCAAATCCTTCATTCAACTCTTTAGTAGCTAAATCTGCTTTAGTCAAATAATTTAAACTACTGCCTATCTCTGGGTCATGGCCTAACTGCTTAATTAAATGAGCAGTGCTTACCGTTGCCTGATTATTAATGTACAGCTTTAACTGATTGACGTGTCGTGACAATGCTACATAGCTATTACGTAACCCTGCAAAACCATCATGAAAAACAAATACATCCTTAATTGACGCTCCTTGTGATTTAAATACTGTGGTTGCATAGCCATGCCTAAAACCGCTATAATTACTTGGGTTAAATGATATCTCTTTAGCCTTACTATCCTTATCACCATTCTCTAAACGCAATACAAACCGATCTTTAGACACAGCTATTAACTGAGCTAAATCACCGTTAGTCAAGCCTAACTCTTTGTTGGTTTGCTTGATCAATATACGATCACCGTGCATATAATGATGACCACCAACAGCGATTTCTTCACCAGACAGTATACCCTCAAGCTTTAAATACTGCCTTGTGCCATGATTAAGCGCATCCACGTCTTTATTCTTAACTGCAATAATCAATCTATCGGAAACTTTTTCTTCGCTTTTGCTCCAATCAGCTAGTAAGCTTTGCATAGATTCATTAGCATTTTTAGCTACTAAAAGACGATTTTGTGCCTGCAATATACCAACACCACTAGCCACTTCTCCCCGAGATAATGCCATTGCAACATCCCTGCCCCAATTAGACTTTTGTCTGTGAATATTTAGCAATGTTGTAGAGCCATAACTATCAGAAAACACCTCAAACATCCCGCCGCGTTGCACAGATGTTAACTGTCTCTCATCACCAGCAAGTATAACGTTACACTTTCTAGTTGCGGCCACCCTCATTAACTCATGATAGTCTTCATTACCAATCATACCGGCTTCATCAACCACCAATAAACTATACTTAGGCAACTCAAACCTACCATTGCGCAACTTAAAGAGCATTCCCTTAATAGTATCATTCTGATCAAAGTCAGGTTTTTTAGCCAACTCCTCCCTAGCCTTATGAGTTGGAGCTAAACCTATAACATTAACCCCACAAGACTTGGCAATAGTGGCAACTTGGCCAAGTACATGCGATTTTCCGGTACCCGCTCTACCTCTAACTATCCGCACACCAGATTCATTCATTAATAGATGCGCTAATGCTGATTTCTGCTCTAAAGAACATGAATCAGACACGGACGCAATTAGTCTATTAGCATTATCAATTACCTTTAATCCACCCATAGCAATCACATTCTTACCAGAGGTCACATAGCTACTAAGACGCAGTAACTTCTCTTCTTCTTCCCTAACTTCAACGGTCGTGTAATAGCCAACACTCTTGCCTCTCTCATCATGTAGCTCAAGTAGTGATTTACTAGTCAAAGCATCCTCTACTAATCGCTCTCTTGCCTCTAGGCCCGGTATAAACTTCACCGCTCTTTTTAAATCACCAATGTTAAATACGCTCATGTGATGAGTGACTTTGTCCAATAAGCTTTGACCCGAATTTAAATGCTCTATATTGGCAATACGTCTATCCTCATTTCTCTCTACCGCCTGATTTAAAACACTACGCATACGGACAGGACCAATATGTTCTTGCGTTAGCTCTCCTGGTAAATCTACTCGAAGATCTATCCCACATTCTTTAAAAAATGTATTTTGTATATTAGTTAGAGCAATAGAGTCTCTAGTTTCTTCTGCCACTCTTCCATTAACGACCTTTGGCTGCAAATCCCGTGCTTTTAAAGATTCAAACCCTAAGCCATCTTTGCTAAATCTACGAGTAGTAATTAATAAATGCGCATGCCAATTTACCTCATCTTCATGAGGTTCATGTATATCTACTTGTACTGCTAGTCTTTCCTTTATCCACTCTTTATATTCTATGAATCTACGAATTATCTCTTGCTTCATTTCAAGAGTTACTTCTTTTTCTTTCGGTAGCGCTAACACCCATTCTACGTATAACTGACTATTGCTACGATGCTCCGACTTCTCTACCTCATTTGAAAGAGCCGATATGTCTTTGAATTTTATATTTACATGTGTTGGTAGCAATATTTCATGATAAACATTCCCACCACGTTCTTTAAAACTAAAAACCTCTCCTGTTCTCTCATCAACAATTTCGCTTCTTGCGTTATATGCACTGCTACGGCAGGCGCTACCCCCACTACTTCTACCTATATATCTTGATTTTGCAAAACCAATTGCCATTGTAAATAACTAATATGTATATACTAAACTACTTACTAATATAAGTATTTCTCATATTAAAAGCAAACAAACATAGTTTGCATCTTGCGTATATCACTATTCTCCGAATGAGTGTTATAACATTATCACAACTCCCAAGAATACAAGGCCAATATACATTTATTTAGATCAAACTATTAGTTTTTGTTGGTGTGGTAGGCTACGGGGTGATATAATATAGTTATTAATAATATAGACTCAGAAATGGATACTTAGGTTAATATTTAAAACTACAAAGATTTAACGACTAAGTATTTTAAGTGAATATTAATAACTAATAAAAGAAACCAAAAAACAAATATGAAAGCTGTCACAGAACAAAAAGTTAAACTAGAGCAGAAGAAAAATAGATTAGCTGCTGAACAAACGAGATTAAACCTCAAAGAACGTAAAATGCGTACTCGTCATTTAATTGAAATTAGTGGATTAGTTGTGAAAGCAGAACTTGATCATTTACCAACCAATACTCTTTATGGCGCACTACTGTCTTTAAAGAACATGTTAGCTGAAAATAATACCGTTTTAAAACAATGGTCTAGTCTTGGCAAAACTGTTTTAGACAAAGATGAAAAAAGTAAAGTAGCTATTATTCTAAAACTAGCCGAAATGCCCTCTTCTGAAATTAGAACGCACCTCAGAACTCATGGCCTAAGATGGAATCGCTTAAGAGAAGAATGGTATGGCTATGTTGCTAATATCAATTCTTTAAAAGAAGGAATTATCTCAATTAAGCATGAATTGGAAATAATTAAATAACAATACTAATTGAATAATCAATAATTAAAGTGAAACACACTAACTACAAAAACAGGAGAATTAATATGAATAATTATGAGTTTGTAAAATTTGCCGCCAATAGGTTCGGTATTGACGAAACATTAGCGGAAAGCATGGTAGATATGTTTGCTCAAAGCTTGCAGGAACTTATTTCTTGCGGTCAATCTGTAACTATCGATGAAATCGGTGAGTTTAAATCAGTACCCCTATTCCCGAACGGATTAAATCATCACAATAATATTGCTCTTGCTAAAGCAGCTAAACGTAATATTGTTAGCTTTAAAGCCAGTGATAGACTGGCTGCCAATATAACTTAAACCTTGAATAAATTTACTAAGAATTCAGATGAGGATTTAAACTCTTTAGTGGGTTAAACTATGCATTTATGGATCTAGTATAATATGGCTCATAGCTTTGGCGTATTTTAACCCAACTTATCAAGCTGCTTGATTAATAACGTCTGTCAGATTCATGACTACTAAACACTATTCTTCTTTAAATTCTTCTGCCTCTGTTGCCCCGCTTAAGGCAATATCTATGCATCCAATTTCTGGCTTAAGGAATTCAAATTTTTCTAAAGTAAAAGCATCAATACAG
>CANNHR010000047.1 GCA_947505405.1 Rickettsiales bacterium | reverse complement strand
CTGGAATCCATTCAAGCAGTATGGTTACTATGTTGGTAGATAGATCCCAGATAGTAAGATCCGCTAAGTGCTAAAGCACTTGCGTATCTAACTTCTGGGATGACGCTATTTTAATGCGGTGACCCTGGCTATTTCCCTCGTTTAAACACTATCGCATCTGAAACCGGGCGGATTAATTTTTGACCTTCTGCCTCATCCTTGTCACCAAAAGATTCATTCACATATTTCCCATCGATATACATTGTCGAAGACCCTCCACCATCAAGGTTAATAGCTTCATTGCACCCCATTTCTTTCATAAAATTTGCTAATTCGAGCATTGTAAGGCCCACTGATTTGCTATCTGTATTCAAATCCTCAAAAATAATTTTTTTCATATCAGCTACTTTCATATCAGTGAGAGATATGTTTTTTCTCTCCATTATTTTTTTCACTTCACTAAAAGTAACGCTTGAAGCTTCTTTCCTATAAACATGCTGGGCAACAGCAATCACTATATTCCCATCTTCTCTTATACCGAACGCTGTCCTGGCGTGCTTCTCTTCATTTGTAAGTTTCTCTCGTACTTTACCATCAAGAATTAGAGAAGGTAGACCCATAACAGAAAAATTACCTGATTTATCAAAATGACTCGGTTTCCATGTAAACTTAGCTTTTTGACCAACTTTGATTTTACTTAAATCATACGCACTTGGAAACGAAAGAACATATCCACCCTGGGGAATTTTGCTGTTTCCATGCATAGATAGCTCCCTAACCTTAAGATCGTGATCAATAATTACCTCTTTTCTATCACTGTAAGCGCTTAAAGTGCTTGGGCCCCAATTACGATTGAAATAGAAAATGCCTTTGCCTTTAGCAAATCTATTAAATTTCTGTGGCTTTATAACTTCTTTTCCAATTGCTACTTCAAGGGAGGGGGTAATAATCTCAACAGAGAACTTATCATCATTTTTCACTAAACACGCATGCTGCGTCACTCTCATCCCATAAACCTGACCATCGCTTACTAGCGTTCCAGTTGGTCTTCCGTCTTGATTGTCACCAATTTCAAAAAAACCGGCGTTAATCGCAATTTGTGCATTTTCTCGCTTAGCAATATCTCCCACCCTTTCACGACCAAAAACTTGATCATGAGCAACAACTAGCGAAGTTTTATATTCTTTTGGATCAATAATCACAACATGAATTTTATGCCCATCTCGCTCTATAAGGCTATATTGATGATCAGCTTTCATCGAAAGAGATAGAAGTAATGTAAAAATTAGAATTAGTAATTTGATAATATTCACGGTTTTTGCTCAATGATTTTATGTGGTTGCTGATTATAATCCAATCATTTTCAACTGTCGATTTTATTTCTTGAGAGTTGATTTTATATATATTAATATACTAATAGTAAATTAGGTTGACTGTTCGATATTATATATATTTTATGAAAAATACCCTGTTGATTTTTGGATATGGTTATACTGGATCACATATAGCAAACTTGATGAGCCAAAATAAGTGGCACGTAATAGGCACTTCTAGATCTCTTAATACGAACACTATCCCTTATAAAAAGGAAGCAGTAAACGAAGTGATGAAGCTTACTACCCATATTCTAATTTCAATACCACCAGATGAAAACGGAGATGTTGTTCTCGCTGATTTCTCAGATATTTTACCTTTAGCAAAGAACTTAAAATGGATCGGCTATTTATCTTCTACAGCTGTATATGGTGACCATGGCGGCGACCTAGTCAATGAAGAATCTATTTTACGACCATTAACCATGCGAGCAAAGCAAAGAATCATGGCAGAAAATGGATGGTTAGAGTTTGGTAAAAAACACAAAATCAGCGTAAATATTTTTAGGCTCTCTGGCATTTATGGACCAAAAAGAAATGCCCTTGATCAAGTGCGCGCAAGGGTAGCTAAGTCAATTTTTAAAGAAGGACAAGTATTTTCCAGAATTCATGTAGAAGATATCGCAAGAACAATTCTGGCCGCAACAGAGCTCGATAGTAAAACAGAAATATATAATCTTGCTGATGATGAACCATGCCCAACTTTTGAAGTTAATAATTTTGCCGCTGAACTTCTTGGAGTTCCTCCTCCCCCAATTATAGATATAAAAGAAGCTAAGCTCTCGCTGATGGCAAAAGAATTTTATAATGATAACAGGATAATTAGCAACACTAAAATTAAGGATAAACTCCATATTAAATTGAAATATCCAACATTCCGCGAAGGGCTTAGAACCTGTCTTGATAAAGCGGCCATGTTGTAAATGCGTTCTAAAAGAAAAGGACACATAATTTACTTATCTTCCGTGCTTATAACTAGAAATTGGTAACTCGCTTCTTTCTGTCTTCTCGTTATAAATATAGATATAGCTTATCCAGTTTAATTTGTTAAAGAGAATCAAATGTCATTGAATTCAACGCATATAGTGCTTGTCACCGAGCAAGACACCGTGTTAGGAACATTAGAGAAAATAGAAGGCCATAGCCATGAGACCCCTTTGCATCGAGGATTTTCAGCTTTCTTATTTAATGCAGATAATAAGCTTTTGATCCAAAAAAGAGCCATTCATAAAAAAACTTGGCCTGGTTTTTGGTCAAATAGCTTTTGTGGACATCCGCAAATTAATGAAACTTATGAGCAAGCGGTGCATAGGCATGCAAAATTTGAGCTAAATACCGAATTAAAAGAACTGCACTTTATATTTACCTATAGGTATCGAGTATCATATAACAATCTAGTGGAAAATGAAATATGCCCTGTTTATTTTGCAAAATTAGGTTTAGATGTTAAACCTAATGATCAAGAAATAGAAGATATCAAGTGGGTTGAGTGGAAAGAATTTATGAAATTACAAACCTTAAATCCTAAGCAATTTACCCCATGGTGTTTAGAAGAAACTAAAAAGTTAAATGAAAACCAGTTGTTTAAAACGTTGCTATAGTATTTTAACTTATTGTTTAGGCAGTTAATTTCAGAGCGAGGCGCGGGAATGACAATAAGGGATAGGAAACTCTGTAAGGCATTTCCGGCGGAGAGACTAGCTCTGTAGTAAATCAGGAGTTTTGGTACAAGGTGCAATAGAGTTAAGCCTATGTACAATATAGAGAGCGACGAGTACAAAAACCAAGCACTCCAGAATTTAACATTAGCGCCATCCATCCTCGATCCAAGGGGTTGGGCGTATGTACTTCCAAACACTACCAAAAAAACCACCCTTAATAGCATCTTCCGGCTTAGGGTTACCATGAAATACTACTATTTTAACATCAAGTGGTCTTACTGGAGTTTTAAAATATCGAATTATATAACCAGGCATACAATGCCTCTTGAAACTTTTACACCAACTATCAGGCCAGTAGTCAATGTCACCAATCTTTTTTGAGAGATAGATCTGCTCATTACTATATTTGCTTGTTACTTCTTCAATGTTGTTGTTGTAGTAATCAAGCACGTTGGCATGCTGGCCAATGGTAAAGCAATACACAGAAGAGTTCCCAATGCCTTGTCCTTTTTGAGTCCAGTTTTCAATAATAGTAAATTTATCAGAGAATGTAAAAAAACAGTCAATATCATCGAGTATTACTATATCAAGATCGAGAAAAAGAGATTTTCCTTCTAGGTCACCAATTCTCTTTGAAAACATGCCAAGCTTCCTCCAAGGCGAAATATCTTTCTCTTTAGGAACAACAATAGATGGCATATCAAAACACTCTATTTCTTGACTAATATCATCACTATTATCAGTCAAACAAACGAATCTATGTGGAATTTTCAAATGTCTTTTCACCATAGAATGCAGAACATTCACATCATTAGCATTATATTTTGTGCCCCATTTCATGCAAATTACATTGACTGTTTTTTGTGTCATACCAAATCCCTAAGTTAAAATAAAGCTAACGCTTTGCTTCGCGTTTGTACGTTTAATTGGGGCTAAGAGGCCTGCGCTAAAGCGCCCGGAGTTTGGTATCATAAGATGATAAAGACATCGTGATTAACTTAAAGTGGCGCGCCCTAAAGGATTTGAACCTCTGACCTACGGATTAGAAATCCGTTGCTCTATCCAGCTGAGCTAAGGGCGCTTGACAGACTTTTCTCAAAGCAAGTCGTTTATAGCAGCGAACAAATAATTTTTCAAGTCAAAAATTAGTAAGTTACCAGCGGATAAAGAGTCGTCATTTAGCGAGATGGAGAATCACTTTTCTGTCTTTTAGCCACTATATTTTGAGTTTGCTCGCCAATACGTTCACCTTTTGGTTTACTGCCAATTTGCTTGCCAATACCCTTTGCTTGCTTAGTAACTTCTTGAGTCATTTTGACCATGCCAGATTCAACTTTGTTCAGCTTTTCTTGGTTATCAGTGCTCATACCTTTTCTGCAAGCCTTCGCTATGCTATCAAGACCAAGTGAGGTACATACTTTACCAATAGAATTTAGCAATTTATCTTTTAATGACGTCAAATTAGGTGCATCAACGTTACCTTTCTCATTAAATTTCAGCGATTTTTCCATATCTTGTTGAAATTTTGAAGGTCCATCAACAACGATTTTTTGAGTCTTATACACTGGCTCTTCTACCATTTGAGGTTTTTTCCCAGATATAAAATTCCCAAATTGATTGAGCAAACCCCTATCTTCAGGATCTTTTTCAACCATCTTTGTTCCTGTTTGAACTCGCTCTGTGGTTTCTATTTTTTGAGGTTTCAGATAATCAACTTTTTCCTTCTCGGTCATTAAACCGTCTTCAACCATCTTATCCACGATTCCTTTAAATGTTTTTTCAACTTCCTCTTTACTAATACCTTGCCCATCTGTGTGTCTATTAATCAAAGAATCAATTGCTGGTATAATTGTTTCTTTGGCATATGTTTTAGCATTCAGATCCGCAGCCAAATCAACAAAACCCTCTGATTTACGACTAGTGCCTACAACTTCTGGTTCAGTACCTTTAGCAAGTTTTTCCTGTTGTTCTCTTAATCTTTTTGCATTCTCAGCGAATTCTTTGGACATAAAATACCTCATTTGTTATGCTAAAATTTAGAGTATCCTTACTTAAAACTCTAAAGACAGTTTCATTTTACACTATTCTTATCCTCATTGGAGCTTTACCTGACATTTCTTTGCAGAAATTTAGAAACTGACTCACTGAATCAACAATATCGTCATTTTTTGAATTGGGAAATGTGGTTAATTCTCTGATTAATTCTCGGTTAAATGAAGATTTACTGGGCAAAAATACTTTGCCAGCTTGAAACAGCGGTATCACTGAGGCAAATCGAGTTATTTTATCAAGCTTAGGTTTGCTAGGTTTTATATTAAAATATCCAGCTAAAGATAAGTCTTGAATTAATGACTGTCCACTGGCTTTATCCTCGATAATGATATGTCTTGGCTTGTATTTCTGAGCTTGCTTCTCGATTTCATTTTTAAGGGATGGATAAGTCATTTTTTTTCTAACCATAGAAACAAGATAAAACTTACCTGATAACACTCCCCAACAAGTTCCAACACTGTAATCAGATTTTTCTGAAACCTTAATTGCCGTATCCCAGCTTAGTACAAAATATTCGAACTCTTGGGACAAATCTTCATAATACAAAATATCTTCTAGTACCAACAAACTGATACTAGATGGTAATGGTTCTTGCAGAAATTGTGCCGCAAAATTTCTTACCCCTATCTCTTGTTCAATATTATTCAGGAATTCTAACTGATCTCTCTCTTGATTGAGAATTTGCCCCTTTTTATACTCATAGCTATTTACACCAATATTGTAAACCTTATCCTCCGAAGCAATTGCCGGTATTTTGAGCAATTGCCAGCCCCCGCTTGAAATTAAATGTGCGGATAGGTCATCTTCGTGCAAACGCTGCATCACTAAAACTATAGCACCCTTGCCTTTATCATTTAACCTAGTTACAAAAGTTTGTTCAAACCATTCAATAACTTTATTCCTGGCACAACGTGAATTGATTTGAGTGGGATTATGCGGATCGTCAATGATCAGAAAGTCTCCGCCCTCACCTGTTGCCGAACCGCCAACACTCGTTGCAAATCTAAACCCGTTTTCAGAGGTAAGGAATTTACTCTTTTGGTTATGTTTTTTACTAAGCCTAGTTGCTGGAAATAACTGCCTGTACCAGTCTGAAGAAACTACGAGCCTACTATCAAGAGAATGCTTAATGCTAAGGACTGATGAATAGCTTGCAGCCATGATACGTGCTGCTGGATTATGGCCTAGGATCCAAGTTGGCCAAGCAACACTAACACAAACAGACTTTAATGCCCTTGGAGGCATATTAATGATCAATCTTTTTATTTCAGATGACCTAACCATTTCAAGGTAATCTGAAATCAAATCTATATGCCAATTCGCTTGATATACTGCGCCAGGATTAATAGTGTGAAATACTTTGCCAATATAGCTACTAAAATCCCGGCGCAAAACTGCATCAAGAAGCTTCTTGTTACATTCCATTTTTATACCATTTTTCATTTCAAACTGACCAATAAACCCGTCATAGCAGTTATATGGTCATCCCGTGACTCGATGGGGCTACGCCTGCCTTCGGTTCGGGATCTTCTTTTGTCTCATGAGATCCTGAAACAAGTTCAGGATGACTTTCTGGAAATAAAAGCCGTTATTTAGTATATCTGTTGATGAATCGTTCGATAATATCTTTATCTTCTTGAGTCATATCAATATTGGTATTCATCGCCTCATCTTTGCTTAGTTTATTTAGCTGAATTATAAGATTCACTAGCTTATTAAGAGTATCTGTAATATTTTTTTTAACATTAATCGCACTCTTAGATTTGCTCGCCCTAAGTTCATCTAACTCGTCCTCTAACATCACGACTAGTTTTGCTATAAAACTATATAATTTATTCACTGTAGTTTTCATTATGTTCTCCAGTTAGATTTGAACCAATTCTATCCATGCCTTTGATCGGAGCTAGGCCAACGATTGCTCTTTTTTCGTTAATCGTCATAAAATCTGCGCTTGCAATTTTGGCCCATAAATTTTCTCTACGCTCTGTAAGTACAGAAATAGACTCTTTGTCAAAATCGATAATCAAATCTTCTTTGTACCAATATGATAGCCAGCTGCTCAGTGCATCAGCATATTTATCAAGCAGTGGAATGATATTCTCTTCCCAAAGAGCTAACCTTGCTTCCTGCATATTGCTATAAGTATTATCGCCAGTAATTCCAAGTAATTGTGGAGGCACATTGAATGCTATTGCTATGTCTCTTGCACTTGAGTCCTTTAATTCAATAAACTTCTCAAATCGCTCAGCATTACTTGTTTCTTGCCATTTCAAGCCGCCTTCTAAAATAAGAGGTTTTCCGGAATTGGAGGCGCCACTAAAATTATCGTAAAATTGTTGCTGCAACCTCTCAAATTGATCATCTGATAAATAACCATTACCGTCCTGAAATACTAAAGCTCCACTTGGTCTTATTGCATTTTTTAACAACGACTTATTCCAGTCCATAATTTTAGCATGCAAATTTATTGCTTTTGCAGCAGCTGACAAAGATGACAAGCCGTTACGTTGGTCAGTAGGATTATAGTTTTTAAGATGTAATACACGACTTTTTCTACTGACAGGATCAATTCCAAAAGATTGCTTTTTGTCTCCATTGCCATAGGCGTAAGACACGAGATGACCATTCGCAATAGTTTGCTCAACTAATGATGGATGAAGATTGTGTAGTAAATTCGGTGTTGTATTATTTTTGAATGAAATTAACAAATAACTATCTCCATAAAGTAACAAACTGGATAAACTTTCTGTAAAAAAATCAGCTCCTGACTTCTCAGGACTTGGGTATTTAAGTAAGTTTAAGATAGGATGCTTTTTAAGCAACTCCTTTGAACCATTGTTGTTCCTAAATATTTGCCATGGAATATGACTTGCTGAAGTTGCAATCAGATTCACACACCTATGCACAATTGCATTATTTTTATATGAATCAACCCCTACTCTTTCGTCTTGAGAATAATTTAAAAACTGCAAATCCAAATAGCTATTGGACTTCTTGCTTTGCTTGCCTAAGATTTTCTTAAAATAAGATTTAATCATTTTCCCCTCCTTTAATGCTCATTAACGAGAAGGTTGCTTTATAACACTCGAGATTGGCTACACTAAGCATCAATATAATAAATAACTTTCCAATTAGTAAATTTTGCAATAGAATATGGGCATAAAAACTTGACGAGAAATAATTATAATGTCCGGGCAATTGATTGAGCTTATTATTTTTGCAGGAATAGCGTTCTTTGTTATTAGCAAACTAATTGCAACTCTTGGCACTACTTCAGAGGACGACCCCGCAAAACGACCTTCTTTCTTTGGAGAAAAAACGTCAATGAAAGATGTTACGACTTCTTCAACAACCATTACAAATCCAGAATCAGCAATAAAAGCTAGTATTCTGAAACCTACATTTGCTCGGAAAAACAAAATTGACCTTCGAGGCCTAGTGGTTCCTGAAAATGATACTGACGTTAAAGAGGGCCTGGTCGATGTCATGAACCGTGTTCCTTCATTTAACATTCATAATTTTCTTAAAGGCGCAAAAGCAGCATTTAGGATGATCATTGACGCAGCTTACAACAATAATGAAAAAGAGCTGCTCCAGCTCGTCGATAAGCGCTATATAGAGCATTTCAAAGCCCTCTCAACAGGATATGGTGAATATACAAGCCAGACTGACCCAGAAGTACAAATCTCAGAAATCTATATGTTTGGTAATAATATCTTTGTCAAAATTTTGTTTGTTGGAAAAAATATTACCAAGAAAATCAAAGACTTGCACGAAGAGTGGACATTTACAAGAAGCACTATTAGCTCTGGTAACGAATGGTATCTAACTAACATAGATAGACCACAGTGATTTGTTGTGCCTAAACTTGATAGTGTTGCATCAGCCTTCCACTCTGGATTTTGCGCAACCGAACCGCAGGCATATATAAGCCTCTCAACTTCGGTAAGACGGTGATTGCACCCGGAGTATAATGACCGTACGTATTGTCAAAATAACTTTTGTCAGCACATAAACTATGAAATATCCACTGATTTTAATTATAAAATTCTACCAATATTTCATCTCTCCATGGCTTGGGAAAAATTGCAAATATTTACCTACTTGTTCAGAATATTGCTTAACCGCACTTGGTAAACATGGAGCAATCAAGGGTTTGTTTCTTGGGGCAACCCGTATAGTTCGGTGCCACCCATTCGCAAGTGGCGGCTATGACCCAGTTCCTGATACCAAATCTAAATGAAAACAAAAAATAGGACAGATGTTACAAGGTAGGGAGCTTATAAAATCTTATCTAGCTAACGCTCCTGAATTACCAGGGGTATATAGGATTTTTGATTCTGACAAAAACACTATTTATATAGGCAAAGCAAAGAACCTAAAAAATAGACTAACCCAACACACTCTTGAACTAAAGGGTAAAAACAAAATCATGGTTTCGCTTGCCTTTTATATTGAATATAGTGTTACTGAATCTGAGTCTGCAGCACTACTTCTTGAAGGGCAGTTAATCAAAAAGTTTAAACCTAAATTCAATATTTTGTTAAAAGATGACAAATCTTTTCCATATATAAAACTTAAGGTGGATCATGAATATCCTCAACTATTGAAATTTCGAGGTAAGAACCTTATTGACGGTAAATTTTTTGGGCCATTTGCTTCCGCGGCGCATGTGGATACAACAATATTAGAGCTGCAAAAAATTTTCAGACTCAGATCTTGTTCCGATAATTATTTTGCAAGTCGAACCAGGCCTTGTTTACAATATCAAATTCAGCGTTGCTATGCCCCTTGTGTTAATAAAATATCAAAACCAGAATATGATGATTTGGTTAATGAGGTACAGGCTTTTCTTACTGGTAAGAATCATGCGCTTCAAACTATGCTATCAAAAAAAATGGAAAAATATAGCAATGAGCTCAACTATGAAAAAGCCGCAGAAATTCGCGATCGAATAAAGGCTATAAGTTATGTTCAGCTTAAATCTCAAAACTCGCATGATCTGAATGACGCAGATGTTATAGCACTTGCTTCAAAAAACGGAGTGCGCTGTATTCAAATATTTCTTTACAGGTCGCATCAACCTTGTGGCAATCAAGCCTATTTTCTCGCTCATGCCGATGATGAAATCCCCAGTGAAGAAGTTTTGGGAAGTTTTTTAATCCAACTATATCAAAATAAAACACCGCCAAAAGATATATTAATTAGTCATGCATTAGAAGATAAGGCAATTTATGTCGATGCACTTAAAAAGCTTCACCACATCGATGTAAAAATCTCTATTCCCAAGCGCGGAGCAAAAAGTAAAATCATGGAAAATGCTTTGTATAATGCCGAGCTTTCATTAAAGAAACATTTAATTATGGGAGCTCGTAATCATAATGCACTTGTTGATATACAGTCACTCTTTGGCTTGAATACTATCCCTCAGAGGATAGAAGTTTATGATAATAGCCATATCCAAGGGGCATTCCCTGTTGGCGCCATGATAGTCGCCGGTGCTGATGGCTTTCTGAAAAAAGAGTACCGCTTATTTAACATCAAAGATGAGCCTACGAGCAGCTTCGGAGGTGATGACTATGCTATGCTACGCGAGGTTTTAAGAAGAAGGTTAAAAAGATTAAAATCGGAGCCACAGCGCAAGGCCGATTTAATGATTATAGATGGCGGCAAGGGACATATGAGCATCGTATCTGAGATAATGAATGAACTGGGCTTACACATACCTTTTGTCTGCATGTCTAAAGGAGCTGATCGAAATAGTGGCAGAGAACAGTTTCATGTTCCAAACCGCGAGGTATTTACTCTAGATAAAAACAATGCAACTATGAAATATCTGCAAATTCTGCGCGATGAAGTGCATAATTTTGCTATAAAAAGTCATAGAAATAAACGTTCCTCAGCAATTAAACATTCTTCACTAGACATCATACCAGCTATTGGATCTGCAAGAAAAAAGGCGTTATTAAATTACTTTGGATCATTTAACGCCATCTCTGACGCAACTGAGTCAGAACTTAGAAAAGTCGATGGCATTAGCGATGAATTGGCAAAAACTATCTATCATTTCTTAAGGTCGTAAAATGGGAACTATACTTAGGTAGCGTCAACATGGATTGTCCAGGCATTGCTTGTAAACATATTATTTTCCAAATAAAAATTTAAATCCTTTTGTTAGCGCTGAAGGAACCATACTAACATGATTTTCGTTATCTATTATTTCTATCTCGGATTCAAAATCGTTGCTTTTTGGTAGGCCAGAGTAAAATAACTTCACTTCATCTACCATACTACGATTAGCTTCATACTCCAAAGAACCCACAGCAAAATAAGCTTTCATTTGGACTACAGTATTCAACTTATGAGACTGCTTAATTATCTGGCCTTTTTCAACCCATAAAGAAGGACCCAATATTATATATTTTTCAAAAATCGATGGATAATTAAGCATCATCCATGTTGTAAATAATCCACCTTGCGAATGGCCTGACAAAGCCCGCTCTTTTGATGTCCTATATGACCTATCGATATAAGGAATAAGCTCCTTTTCTATAAAATTTTTAAATTTCTCACTACCACCAGTATGGCTTGCGAGTCCCTTATATTCATGATCACCGCCCTCAAAATCCTCTGTACCAACGTTTACTTGCATTGGAATATAATCTCTTGCTCGATTTAGCGTCCGTTTATCCCAAAATATTGTTGAATCCATTGTTAATAAATCTTGATCTTGATAGCCAATACCAACAATAATAAATGGTTTGATAGTGTCATAATTTACTAGAGTGCGTGCTATATTTTCTGCCAGTGAAAATTCGACATCTGGATCAAGCAAGTAAAGCACAGGATAGCTTTCTTTATATGAGTGATTACCCTTTGAATAATACCCTTCAGGAAGGCTAATAAACAGTTTATACTTAACATTATTTTCTTTGGACGTTATAAATTTTGTTTCTGTATTAGGAAGTGTTATTTGTTTCGCATAGTCAGAAGAACAAGCGCACAGTAAGCTCAATAACAAACATATTGATATGGCATTAAACTTATATTTTATCACGCTTTTTACGGTTTTGTTGATCATTCTTAATTATCACTTACTATTTTGAGATAACCTTGCACAACATGACAAAGTCATCCTGAACTTGATTCAGGATCTCGGGAAACTAAAGAAGATCCTGAATCAAGTTCAGGATGACTCGTTTTTTCTACGACTAAGCTCTCAAAAAAACAAATGACTATGTAATGTTAACCCCAACTGTGTTTAAGAAAGGAGCTGAATAGCTGAAGATATTAGGGTATTCTAGAGTTTTCAATCAATAAAGATTACCCTAATGAATATAG
>CANNHR010000046.1 GCA_947505405.1 Rickettsiales bacterium | reverse complement strand
GGGAATCCAGTCTTTTAGCCGTTTTGCCATGGATTCCCGCCTGACGCGGGAATGACAATAAGGGATAGGAAAACCTCTGTAAGGCATTTCCGACGGATAGACTACCTATAATGAATAACATTACTTACGTCTTGAGGCGACCTTTACTGTTTTTTTCGAGGGTTTACCAGTTTTTTTAACAGCTTTAACTTGGTGCGCCACACCAAAATGCTTATCTAGCAACTCTACCATCTGCCGATCACGCACAGCGGCGCTTTTTCTTCCAGTGACTACACCAACCAGGCTCTTATTACCTCTCGTCGCTACTGTAATAAGGTTACAACCAGCAGGTGTATGGTACCCGGTTTTTAGACCTTCAGCTCCAGGGTAAGTAGCCGTAACTCTGTTATGTCCATTAATTGTTTTACCTTTGAAAATAAAGCTTGTTTCACTAAAAAAATGATAATATTGCGGAAAATCACGCTTAATAGCAATGGATAGTTTGGCTAGATCGACTGCCGTAGTTACTTGTTTAGGGTCATGCCAACCATCAGCGTTAGTGAAATTAGTATTCTTCATTCCAAGTTGATGCGCTCTAATGGTCATTAAACGCGCAAATTTGCTCTCAGAACCAGCTAAATTTTCTGCGGCAACTCTTGACACATCATTGGCAGACTTAATATTTATAGCCCGTATTGAATCCTTGACGCTTATTTTTTCTCCTGGCTGTACATATAGCTTTCCTGGTAGTGCTTGAGAGGCATATTTAGATACATAAAACTTATCATTCATCCCTATTTTTCCAGATTCTAGAGCTTCAAAAAGCATGTACATAGTCATAATTTTTGTCAATGATGCAGGATAAATTATCTTGTTTGCATTACTAGCATGAAGAACTTTGCCAGTTTTGCCATCTACGATTAAACTTGTTTGTATAGGCGTGGGAATAGATTTTCTAGCCTTCTTATTTTTTCCTGTTGTAGCTGCAGAAACAGAAACATTTACTAATAAAAGCAATACCAACAAAAAAGAAGATAACTTTTTAAACACAAATAACCTTATTTAAAATTTTTTACTATCCAAGCGTAACACAGAAAAGTTTGTAAAGAGATAACATATAGAAATATGAATCATCATATTTTTTGTTATGTTGTTTTCTCTCTAAATCTTTTATTTAAATACAATAATAACAGCAAACCAGGAACTGCCAAGAATACAGTCATTATAAAATAATTATCCCAACCCATTCTCTTCATAATTGCACCACCAAAACCTACTATAGAATGGCTAAACACTCCTGCTGCACTGCTAAGCAATGCATATTGCGTCGCCGAAAACTGTTTATTACATAAGTAGCTCAAATATCCCACAAGTGCTGCGTCTCCCATTCCAGAAGCCATATTTTCAATGCTTATTGCAATCATTAAGGCATTTGTATCATGACCCTGATGATGTAGCCAAACAAAAGCTAGATTTGTTACAGCTTGAGCAATGCCGCAAAATATCAACCCCTTAATACTGCCATAACGATACATTATTACGCCGCCAACATACGCTCCTAAAATGGTTGCAATCAACCCAAACACTTTAGTAATTGCAGCAATTTCTTTAAGAGTAAAGCCGAGCTCCATATAGAATGGCATTGCAACTACACCAAGCATAGCATCACCCAGTTTATAAAATATTACAGCAAGTAAAATCACTATTGCTCCATCACGCTTTAAAAAATCAGCAAACGGATCAATTGTCATAAGCTTCCATGAAGAGACACTTAGTACATTGATACTCCCTTGCTCAATTTTTGGTTCTTTTAAACTCATGATAAAAAATATTCCAATAACATATAGGGCGCTTATAGCTAAAAAAGCAAAATTCCAGCTATGATCTTCTGCCATAAATAATACACCAGCAACAGCTATTAACCCGCCTACTCTATATCCAAAAACTGCATTTGCTGCAGCTACAGAGAGCTTTTCTTTCTCGATCGTATCAATTCTAAATGCATCGATTACTATGTCTAGAGTTGCTGAAGCTAGTCCAAGTGCAATAGTCAAAACATAAATCCTTCCAATAGATTCATTTGGATCTAGCCTGCTATATGAAAATATGATAAACGCTATTATACCTGATATTAAGCACATCCAGCTCTTTCTACGTCCAAGACGATGGAGAACGGGTAACTTTAAATGATCAATTAGAGGCGCCCAGAAAAACTTAAGCGAGTAAAAGACTCTTGCTGCAGCAAAAGAAGTAATAATTGCAATATCAACATTGGCTCCCTTCATCCACGCTGCAATAGTAGAATATATAATAAAAAGCGGCATCCCACTGAGAATTCCTAAAATAAATATCTGAAACTGCTTGTAATCAGTGAATAGCTTGAGAATATTTGATTGACTCATGATGGGTGAAAGATACTTTATACTAAATCTATTTCAAAGCAGTAGTATAGAAAATGAGGCGAGCCGCGCGGAACGTAGACAACTACTTGAGCACGGCGAGTCCGATATTTTCTATAACTAATCCTTTGAAAGAGATTTAGTATTAGATTAAAAAAGCGAATCTAGAACATAGAAACACTAAAGTCAAGCTATACTAAAGCCTTTTTTATTACTTCTCATTTCTAGTTTTAAGTACTTCCCTTAAATTTTCAGTGTTTGCTTCCTTTTTAGGATTAAGGAAGTTACCTTTTGCAGTAACACTCATATTAGTTGGCGCATAATCTGTTACGCTACGTCCATATTTAGGCTTAGCAAGGTAGAATGAAAAAATCGCAGAGGCATCAAAGTTAAAATCATATAAATTAAATCTAGCAGATCCCTGCCCCATAGAATACTTAGTCTTGAATGCTATAGAGGGCAATGTAAATATCCCTTTGGATAACTCGACACCAGCCTGCAAATCACTTATCTCAGTTTTATTTAAAAGCAGAGTTTTGTTTAAATCATCATTAAACGCACTAATATTATAATTTGGATCCCCAAGGATTTGAATAAAATTATCTATAGAAAAATCATTCAATTTAGTGTCTTTAGTCACGATGTTTGACTTGGTATAAAGATTATAGAGCTGCTCATCAAGTTTTTCACCATTTGTTGACACCATACCACTTGCACTTATGACTCCACCCGAATTAATCATATCCTTAGGTAATAACTTCAAGATTTGCTCTATGTGAGCTGAATTCAAAGCATATACAAAATTCAAAGTATATGGCTGGAGCAAAATACTACCTGATGATTGTAAACGACCTCCAAATAAATTAGCCTCAAACTTAGAAATATCAATCAAATTTTTGTCGTTTCTTGCTAAGAAAATAACCTTACCAAGACTAAAATCGCCTTGATACACATTTGCAAGAGAAAACCTCGTCACTATATCTATTTTGTGAAGATCAAAATTACTTAGTATCTTCTGTTTAAGCAATAGCATCGCAGGAGCGGAAAGAAAATCAACTGCAATAGAACCATTATTTATATCAATCTTTACACTTGGTCTTATACTCTGGGCTTCTAAAGTAAAATTAGTATCTATCCAGTCAACTCCATCTGTTATATATAATTGCTCAACCGAAACTCTTCCTGGAGAAAGTTCCAAAACAAAATTTACGTTTTCATATAGTTTTTTATTCAATGTAAGGCGGTCAAAAGTAATATCAAAGTTACTTATGGAACTGATCTTCCTTATAGGAATAAACTTGTTTAGATATGTTTCATCTTTCATATCCTCAAGAAGATTGCTAGCATATGCAACTACTCGCGATAAAGCTGGAAAACTGTTTTCATCAATATTTGCTGAGGTAAATCTTATGCTAGCGTTGGTTCTTGGTGAGTTACCAATAAACTTGGATGAGATGCTTCCCATTACCTCGGTTTCATGTGTTTTGATCAGAAAATTCTGAAGCGATATGTCAACTGAACTGAATTTTATATCAGACGATAAAGCAAACGGAATTGGTTTATCCGTTCTTACATCTTTACCACCAAAAAACTCTGCAAAATCATTTAGATCCTTATGGTTCAAAACAATTTTTCCATTAAAAAGACTCCTGAAAGAATTTTGAGTTATAGCACCACTTAGATTGAAATTGCCATCTTGATCCACCTCACCTGAAAAGTTCTCAATATAAAACTTGCCAGCTTCAACTTTTACTTTTAAATTTACGTTACTTAAAGAGTTGTTGTCATCAATTTTAACTGCTTTAGCGACAAAGCTTACGTTTAAATTATTCTTGCTAAAATCAAGCCTATTGTTAGCTCCAAATCTAGTTGCACCCACTCCAACTTCATCTTTTTTAGATTTTAACCAATTGGCTAGATCTAGTTTGCTAAATTCAATAGTTATCTCTGAGGTAAATGTAGGATCCTTGCTTAGTTTTATATCACCTTTTCCTTGCAAAGAATCGGAGTTAATAACAATGGACTCAAACGCTAACCCTTGTTTTATTGGCTTGATACCAAAGTTAATTTTTACCTCTTCATTACTACTAAGATATTGCTCTATGTTACCAAAATCAGGAACTAGTTTTGCAATTTTACTGGATAAATTAGTAGTTTTTAATTCTGCTTTACCCGCCTCAAGCACACCATTTTTATAAGTTTCATTCAACTTAAAGTCATAGCTCTTATCTTGCACATCCATTTTAAAGACTACATTATCTGCTGATTTTTCAAATGAACCATTTACACGTCCAATGTTATCAATAACTCCTTTAAAATTTGTCCCTTCATTGCTACTAGAGAAGCTAAAATTATCAATTATAAGAGGTATATCATTATCAGATTCAATAAAGGTAAGCTTGGTAATTTTTGCCTTTACTGAGAGAGCATTTTTCAATATTAATTCCGAGATAAATTCACTATGGCTTAAAAAATTTACATCATCATTATTAAGATGAACCACCGCCTCTCCAACTGTTACTTCACTAATTTTTGGGCTAAACTTAAACAATGATGCGAGTAAAAATTCAATTTTTATATTTTTTAGAGTAACCTTACCATCTTGCTTGATTTCATCAATGACGAGATAAGGCACTGGGAACTTTATAATTCTGAAGTTGTTTGCTTCAAGAGTGGTGATATCTACTCTAGTACTTTTGACAAATTCTTGATATACTCTTGCAAAATCAGTAAATGCTATTGATGCGCTAACTACCCCTGTTATTATTAAGGCAATAATCACCAAGCTTATGAATAGTTTTTTCATGCTTATTAAATTTAATTTATGAATATATATAATTAACAACACTAATAGCTTTTTAGAAATATATCAATCAAAGACCAAGAAATGAAAGAAGATGATAGATTAATTTTAGTTGGTGTAATATCAGCAGCTCATGGAATAAAAGGAGATGTATTAGTTAAGTCATTTACTGACCCAAAAGAAAACATCTTGGCTGTTAATATTTTAGATGCAACTCATGCTCCAATTAAATTAAAAAAAATAAGGGCAAACACTAATGGAACCTTAGTATGCAAATTTGCCGGAAGTAACGACCGAAACGCCGCTGAAGCCTTATCTGGTACAAAATTATTTTGTCTGCGCGATAATTTGCCAAAGATTCAAGAAGATGAATATTATATCAGCGACCTAAAAGATATGGTGGTAGTAAACGAAAACGGCGAAGATATTGGTGTCATTATTGATGTTGCCAATTTCGGCGCTGGTGACATAATAGAAATAAGATTCAAAAATAATACCGAAGAAATGTTTCCCTTCACAAAGGAATTATTTCCAGAAATTGGCAAGGATTATGTAGTTTTATCAAGAATGCATCCGTGATTGATTTATATATCTATATTGAGGGGATCGTGCTCTACTTCACCAGAAAGATCTGATCCTATTTCTTCGGTTGTGCTACAACTATATTCTTCACAATAAATCTTTTCTAATGTAAGCATTTGCGTTGGTTCGAACATTTTCATAAAATGTATGTCTTTAATGCAATATGCATAATCAAATACAGTCGAACCAAAACTATCTTCTGCATTAAAATTAACGCCATTTCTACATAACAAATAAACAATTAGCTCAGCTTCAAGTTGTGTGGATTCATTTAGTGATGATTTGACGAGGTTAAGTATAGAACAACCTTTTTTGGTGCCTGATAATTCTTTAATGAGAGTATCTTGATGCATATTCCAAAAAGCAATATGGAGTAAACTACTACCATTCTTGTCTTTAAAATTAAGGTCTGCATTGTATTGCACGAGAATTTTAAAAATTTCTATGCTACCTTTTTCACTAGCGTAAGTCAGAGATGTATTGCCATAACTATCTCTTATATTTAAATCTGCGCCTTTGTTTAGCAAACACTTCATTATTCCAGTACATCCCGTTACGATAGCCCAAGAGATAGCAGTTGTTCCATCTTTATTAGTGATATTAGGATTAGCATTATGATTAAACAATGTATTGACTAATTCTGTATCGCAATTTTGCGTAGCCACGGACAGTATACTACAACCACCAATATATAATGTATCTGGGTTAACCCCGTTGATAATCAACTTTTTGATAACGGCAACCGTTTTGCTAGAAGCTACTATATCGCTGGCATTCATATAGCTAATTAGCAAAGAAATGATAGATTCTTTTTCTTTCTGCTTTTCTTCTCCATTAATAGGCAGCATTTCTGAAATTATCTCAAATGCATTATAAATATCAGCACCCTGTTTTAAATAACTTTTAGCGGCAGGAAGATTCCCAGCATGGTAAGCATTAACAAGTCTAAACGCTGCTACTATATGCGCTGAATCTATTTTTTTGACATAAACCTTTCCCAAATTAAATTTTACTTCTACGCATAGATTAATAAAAAGTTACGTTGTGTCAATATATTTTATCCTTATACTCTAAGGAGAAATAATTTGTGATCTGTTTATGTACACTTAGTTGACATTTTTTGTGCATCTATATTAGAATTAACACTTCAGAACAAAATAAACTGGAAAAGGTTTTTGTGATTATGAAAGATAATGGAACTTTTGCTGAAGAAGTTGAAGAATTATTAGAAAATCCACTATATTTAACTTCTGTTGATGAGTACGGTAACACGCCTCTTCACTCCGCCTGGCAGCTTAAAGATAATGAAACTTTATGGCTATTGGTAGAAACATGTAGAAAACTCGAAATTCTTAATCATCAGAATAAATACGGAGAAACGGCTTTAATGAAAGCAGTTATGGGTAATAATTATTTGTTAGTTAAATTATTGCTATATGCTGGTGCTGATGTAACTGTTGTTGATTCAGATGGTGATCTGATTTTGCTCGATTATACAATTGATGATAAAGAAGTTATGAAATTATTAGTGCAAAAATGCGCTAAAGCAGGAGTAATTGATAATGTAAATATCTGTGGCCGTACAGCCTTAATTAATGCTGTTATTTGTCAAGATGATGAACTAATCAAAGTATTATTAGAGGAAGGAGCCAATGTTGCTATTCTTGATCAATTTGGTAAAATTGCTTCTGATTATGCCACAGCTGGAACCATAAAACAACTATTGTTAAAAGAGCAAGATGTAACTCAAGACCAGCTCTCTTGTTCTCCATGTATATACGAAAATGAGAATAGCGTGTTACTAGGAGGATTTGAAGATTCTAGTAGTAACGAAAATTAACTCTCATCGTTAAGTTGTCATCGAATTACCTAACCTATACAATTCCGGGCGATATATGAAGTCATCCCGAGCAATATAAAAGTCATCCCGGGCTTGATCCGGGATCTGGGGCAACGGAAAGAGATGCTGAGCAATGGAAAAAGATCCTGAATTAAATTCAGGATGACAGTGTTTTAAGCCTACCAAGTTCAGGATGACTTTTGTCGCCTTACAATCCTCTTGCTTAAACCTAGTCAGCAAAATACTTGATTTTTATTCCGGACACTAGTGCGCCTCGCGCAGAATGACACTTTTTATTCATGTGTAAGAGTTCTGGCGGAAGGAGTAAAGAAAAAATAAGCTGAGTTAATTTATTCCCTTTCTCGTGTCCAGCTTATCTCCTTTCCTTCTTTTACCACTATAGAAGAGCCTGGGAAATTGTTATTATGTGGAATAAATCTTCCCCTCACGAAATTAGCCAGAAATACTTCCGCATTAGCATACATCGAAAGCCTATTTTCTGGCCTTGCTAAACCATGCCCTTCATCAGAATAAAGTAGGTACACGACTGGTATTGAGAGCTTTTTCATTGCCTCAACTATTTGATCAGATTCAGCTTGCTTCACGCGCGGATCATTCGCTCCCTGCACAATAAGCAGTGGCTTTTTTATATTCTTGGCAAAGGTTAAAGGAGACCTTTCTTTTAAAAACTTCCTTCCCTCTTTTGTATCGGGCGAAGCTCCAACAATTTTAATTAAATGAGCTATTTGAGGTTTCCAGTAAGGAGGTATAGATTTTAGCAGCGTTTCAAGGTTAGACGGACCAACTATGTCAATTCCTGCAGCATACATATCGGGCGTCATTGTCATAGCAACGAGTGCGGCGTAACCACCGTAACTTCCTCCCATGATAACTACTTTATCTTTCTCAGTTATCTTGTTATTGATAGCCCAGGCCACGCCATCAGCAAGATCGTCTTGCATCTTTCTAGCCCACTCGCCATCTCCAGCATTGCTAAAACTCTTGCCAAAACCAGTAGATCCACGATAATTTACATTAAGTACTGCGTATCCTCTATTTGCAAGCCACTGTACTACTGGGTTAAACCCCCAACTATCTCGTAGATTTGGCCCGCCATGAACGTATAAAACCAGCGGTACTGTTTTTGTTGGAATGCCTTTACCATTATCAAGCCATCTTGGTATTGTAAGATAACTAATTAAGTCTAAACCATCTCTGGATTTTATGTTTTGTGGATACATTTTTGAGAATGAAAGCCCTTCTTGGTTTGTATTTGATACAAATAAAAATTGAGCATTCTGCTTTGTCCTGTCGTACAGATAATACTTGAATGGACTATCACTTTTGGAGAATACCACTACCCATTTATCATCTTCATATGTTCTGGATAGAATTTCAATATCACCATCTTCAATTGCCTTAAGATAATTTAGGTCAGAAGCAATTTTAGAATCAATAATCACCCACTCTTTGCGCAAGTAGTTAGTCGCAACACCTTGTACCATCTTAGATTTAGTATCAACTATATAGTCATCAATATCTGCTTTTTCATTCTCGTATATTACTTCTCTGGCATTAGTACTTAAGTCTATCTTTATCAAAGCCGAAGTGTTTCTTCCGACACTATCCGTCATAAATAATTTTGTGCCATCACTTGAAATATGAAGTGGATCGGTAGTCAGCATGTCCTGGGGTGAAATTTTCTGAAATAATTTTGCTTTTTTAGCGTCGCCATTCTCAAACAGATAAATCTCTCCTTCTCCGCTTGGTAGCATTTTATAGCCAACACGTATTTTAAAATCATCATCTGCAAGAAAAGATGAATATTGACTAGTATTTTCATACACTAATTCACGCTTGCCAGTGTCTATGTTTACTCTATAAATATCGAAATATTCAGGCACTCTGTCATTTATTAGAATTAGTATTTCGTTTGAATATTTGTCGCTTAGTTTTAAAACTGACGCCCTAACTCCATCACTAGGCGTCAAATCTTTTTGCTCATCAGTTATCACATTAACAGAATACAAACGCCAGTTTTCATCGCCCTTTTTATCTTGAGCGTAAATTATGTGGTTATTATCATTAGCCCAAAAATAACTTCTAATTCCTCTTAGTTTCTCATCAGTAATAACTTTTGCTTCTGATAGTTTATCAATTGGTGCAACCCAAATATTTAGCACCCCATCTTTTGGAGCAATATAACTGATACGCTTACCATCTTTACTTATCCTAGTAGCAACTCGATCTGGATTACCAAATAATATATCTCTAGAAATTAAATCGTCCTCTTTTATCATTTCATACTCTTGTTCAATAGAAGCTTTGTATAATAAAACAAGATAAATTACTAGAGGCAAAATTACAATAACAGCAAATAAACGTTTTATACCAAATCTCCAATTAAATAATACCAGAAAGGATAAGCGAAGAACTGACGACGTAGGATTAATTGCGAGTTTAGTATTAGAACCATTTAGACCACTTGTATATCACGACCTGTAGGATTAAAATTGCAAATGTAATGCCGCAGAAAATTGTGAATGATTTGTCTCCGCTGGCTCCAGGTATCCCCGCTAAATTTACACCAAATAAACCTGTGACGAAACTCATGGGAAGAAAAATGGTTGCTACGGCAGATAATTTATTAGTACTAGCACTCAAGCGCTCGGTTAGGTGGTTGTTCAATTCTTCATGAATAACTTGTGCTCTTTCTCTAATGGACGCTGTCTCTTCGATAAACCTAGTCATTTTATGGCAGCTCTCAGATAAATTACTTGCATTACCAGAGCCTGAGTTCAAAAAATTCTCCATGGCAGATAATTGTAGCAACACATCTAAATTAGGGAGAAAATAACGTCTAAAAATAATAACCTGTCTTCTGACATCAATAACGTTTTGTCTAAAATCCTTATCATGTTCTATTAAAACCATCTCTTCCAGATCGTCTACGGCTTCATATATATCAGCGATAGTAGATTCAATTTCCTCATTTATATGTTCAATCAACATCAGCAAAAACTCAAATGTGCTTTTAGGAGCCCTTAAACTATCAAAATCCATTTGTAGCTTAGTCACTGCCTTTAAATTTCTGAGTTTTACACTAATTATTTGATGTTTGGTAACATATAAACGGATAGAAATCATATCTTCTGGCTCTTCCTTATTGAAGGAATTAATGCCTCTTAAATTCACGAATATTGTGTCATTATCTATTTTTACTAGCCTTGGACGTGTTTCAGTTGCAAGTAGTGCATCAACCCATATTTCATCGATGCCAGATCTTTCTTTCAACCACAATTTTGATTCAGGTGAAGTCCCGTCTAAATGAATCCAACCGTAACCAACACTTTTATTATATAACTCTATTGGTAGATCTACTCTATCATGAACAACTCCATCTTCGTCAATATGCAAAGATTCTATTAGCCAAGATGATTTTCTAGTCATATTAATTTCAACCCCGTCAATTTTATAGTTTCTTAAACTTGATACCCATACTTTAAGTTAAGAAACTATAAATGAAAAATTTTATCAATCACTACTTTATGTATCTCATCAACTGTTTTGTTCATGCAATTTACCGAAACAACTCTATCACTATGCATTGCTGCAATAGACTTAAACCGCTCATAAATCTTATGGTGAAATGTTATATCCTTAGCTTCAAACTTGTTTGCCTCACCCCTTACAGCCACTCGTTCTAACCCAACTTGAGGTGGAACATCCATAAAAAATGTAAGATCCGGCATTATTTCTTTAGGCCCGTGATCTTCAGTTTCATTCTTATAACTCACGCTCATTAGACTGTCATGTAGTTCAAAAATATCTTCTATCGTTAGTCCAGATTCCCCCGATTGATAACAAGCTGTTGAATCTATAAATCTATCGCATATCACCCAAAACCCATCTCGCAGAAATGGTATAATAACTTTGCTCAAATGTTCATAACGAGCCGCCATCACTAATAATAATTCAGACATTGGCAAAAGCTCAGAATAAACCAATAAATGCCTGATCTTTTCTGCTTCAATTGTACCTCCAACTTCTCGTGTATGAATAGCTTTTATCCGTTTAGACAAAAGAAATTCATACAACATTTTGCTCTGCGTGGATTTTCCGCTACCCTCACCACCTTCAAAAGTAATAAATTTAGGTTTATCAAAGTGCATCATAATTCCTACAAATATTTATCAGAGTTCATCTCTGTAAGCCTGGAGACAGTTCTAGCAAATTCATCTTTCTTTTTTCTATAAGAGTAAATTTCTTCTGGTAAACATTCAATCTCCATGAATAAAACTACTTTGTTAAAGTAGGCGTTGTCGATAAAATTTATAAAGCGTGTTACTATATCAGTTTCATCTTCTTTAATTTTTCTTACCGATTCAACTACGATAATTTTAAAATACTCGGTTAGAGTTACATAATCAGCATAACCAATAGGTCTCTCAAATAGCTCTGCAAAATTAGTGATCAGTGTATTTTTATGTCTTTTGAGAAAACTTAATGTCCTACCAAAAAGCTCTATATTTACTTCAGATAATTCCTCTTCATCACAAAGATCTATTTTTATCTTTTTGATTACAGCTTTAGTATCTGAATTAGCGGGATATAAAATTCGATTTTTTATCGCAGATACAGCCTCATATCTGTAGTCAATAGCGGTATCTAGGTACAAAACATGGAATTTTTTCTTTACCATATCAATAAACGGTAAAAACGATTCTCTCTGCATACCGTCCCTGTACAAATTATCCGGAATGGTATTAGTTGTTAAAAAAACAAACACTCCATCTTTCAGTAAATATCGAAATAATCGCATTATGATCATCGCATCTGTAATATCTTTTATTTCAAACTCATCCATGCATACTACTTGTGCTCTCGTTGAAATATCTGTAGCCAATTCTTGAATAACTTTATTAGCCGACTTGCCTTGAAGTAGATGAAGTTTTTTATGCGTAGTGTGCATAAATTTCTGAAAATGAATAATTTCTTTAGTGACTTTTACTGTATCATAAAACATCTTCATCAGCATAGTTTTACCTCTTCCAACGCCACCATGTAAGTATAACCCCAACTGTGTTTAAGAAAGGAGCTGAATAGCTGAAGATATTAGGGTATTCTAGAGTTTTCAATCAATAAAGATTACCCTAATGAATA
>CANNHR010000045.1 GCA_947505405.1 Rickettsiales bacterium | reverse complement strand
GAATGGGTTAGCACTGCTCCTATTGGCTACCTACACATTAATAATGCTAGCAAACATGATCGGGGCAAGGGAGAAATTGTTGTTGATAAAATGCGTGCTCCACTGATTAGACGTTTATTTGAGGAATATGCAACAGGAGCTTATACTTTATCGTACCTGGTCAAAAAGACTAAGGAATGGGGTTTACGTAATTCCAGGGGCAATCAGGGCTATTTATGCCTCTCGCATATTCATAGTATTATTCAGAATCCTTTTTATTATGGAATAATGAAAGTAAAAAAAGATGACAAGGAATACCCGCATATATATCCGCCCATTATCAGCAAAGATTTATTTGATCAGTGCCAGAGAGTGCGTTTAGGCTGGAGTAAGAAGCCATTTAAATGGGGAGCAAAGGAGTATGTATTTAGGGGATTGATTACATGTGCAACAACTAGTAGAGTGGTAACATCATTCACTCAGAAGAAAACATATAATAATGGAACTAGTGGAGAATGGACTTATTTACGTTGTTGGAATCCCAAAAATTCGGAACAAATTATGTATATAAAAGAAAACAGAATAATACAAGAAGTACAAAAAGTATTTGATTCGATGCATTTAGAGCCCGAATTACTTGAAAAAGTAATAGATGCAATAAAAAGCTCAGCAAATGCAGAAAAAGATTATTATAAAGAAAAAGTAAAAGAGCTACAGTCAGAACACAATAAACTCAAAAACCGTATGGATAAGTTAACAGATTTATTTCTGGATGGCGATTTTGGTGAAGCGGAATATAAAGAAAAAAGGAAATCATTAGAACAAAAACGCGATGATTTACTGCAAGAAATAGAAAGCAACAATAGAGCAGATAATAACTTTTCTGAATGCCTGGTAGGCGCATTAAAACTAGCTTCTGGGGCAGGAGAAGCATTCAAAGGTTCAACTTTAGAGGAAAAACGGAAACTAATAAATTTAGTGTTTGATAACCTGAAGCTGAAAGGCGAGAAGCTAGAGTTTAAGCTACGTCCACCGTTTGATGCATTCGTAAAATTGCCTAAAAATGGAGAATGGTGCACCTGATTGGATTTGAACCAACGGCCTTTGCCTTCGGAGGGCAACGCTCTATCCAGCTGAGCTACAAGTGCAAACGACTAGAGTTTGTCAATCCGTCAAAAATGTTTTACAAAGCTTGAGTATTTTTTTGTCATTCTGCGCGAGGCGCGGGAATGACATCTTTTGCTTCAATGTGGCTAACAACTTTTGTAGACTTTTTGATAGAGAGACGAGTTAATTTACCGCATACCGCAGATAGTGGGGCGAATGACCGGTTTCGAACCGGCGACCCCCAGAATCACAATCTGGTGCTCTAACCAGCTGAGCTACATCCGCCATACATGGGAAACAAACTAAAAGATAAACGACTTTAAGTCAAGGATATTTTGAGGTCCATAGTCGGCATTGCTAAATAAGTATAGATATAAAAGTAGCGTTTAAATAGCTACCCGTAGGCGAGGAGAGCGTAAGCTTCCGTGGCCATGACGAGTTTTTGAATGCACTATAGTCTAACTTGATTTAGCAATGCCCGATAGCAGAATAGCTCCTATCAATCTTTAACTATACCGAAGAATCTCCAGCTTTATGCTTCATCAAGTAAGGCAGCTGAAACACAAGAAAAAGAACTGTAATGGGCAAAGCTCCGAATACCTTGAAGTTAACCCAATCCTCTTCGGCAAAAGTACGCCAAACAAATTCGTTGACTACAGCCATAGCAAAAAAGAACCACATGAATCGTATATTCAGTTGTAGCCATTGTATGTCGTCCTTCAATTGTATTGCTGTTCCCAGAGCAAGCTTTATTGCTGGCTCCCATTTGAAATTTGTAATGAAAAAAGTAAGGCCAAATATGCAATATAAAATAGTTGGTTTCATTTTGATGAACGTGCTATTACCGCTAATTAAAGTCAGGCTTGCCGAAACAAGGAGCAAGACATTGGTAACCAGGTGAACTTTACTTACTTTTTGCTTAAGCAGAAGTATAGTTACTGTACTAACGATAGTGGCAATAAGAGTGTATAATGTTGCATCGAAAATACCACCGACTTTGTAGCCAATAAAGAAAGCTATTAGTGGAATAAATTCTATAAGAAGTTTAAGCATGGTTTTTATGTGAAATAATTGATCTTAGTTTCATTAGGCTAACAGTTATTAATATGCTTAAAAGGTAAAAACCAATTTGCATGCCATTTGGTTTTGAGTCATATCCAACAGTAACGTTCAATATTTTACCAATAATACTTTCATTACTCACTAGCCAAGAAGTATCCCAAAGCTGATCGGAGTAGAGCTCTATAAATCCTGAAGAAGTTAATATACCAGCTGCTTCTGCTGCTAACCCTGCGGCAATTAGGGTAAGTAAAATCGTCGAGATTGTAAAAACATATTTGCCAGCAAGTTTCATCAATCCCAAATACAGCCCAATACCAACGGTTAATCCTGCACAAGCGCCAATTCCTATTCCTATCAGATACTGCTTACCTTGAAGGTTCTCCACCGAAGAAATACTATAAACAAATAAGATAATCTCTGCACCTTCACGAAGGATTGTTGTTGCTACTACTAAGACTAACATAAATTGACTGGTAATGCCAGCCTTTATGTTTTCTGAAAGTTTACTTAAATCTTTCCTAATTTTTTTTGTATAACCTTGCATCCAAACCACTGTCCAGCTTATTATTGCAGCTGTAAGAAGAATTACGCACGAGTCGAAGAGTTCGTCGCCCAGACCTCCAAAACTCGCCGAAACTTTTCGTGTAGATAATGCAAATATTGCGGCTAGCACTATACCGATTAGCGCACCAAGAACGATGTAAGTCCTTGAGTTGGTGACAGGTTTTGTAACCGCCATTATCACGCCTAGTAATAATGCGATCTCGAGACATTCACGGAAAACTACAATGGCTATTTTAAACATCTTTTTTAGCCTCTTTAGCTATTTGGGTTACAATAATTTTTCCTTGAGCCGTGTCTTGGTGAAAGTCACCAAAGAACTTATACTCGCCGGGCTTTAGTGGCGCAAGAATAATCCTTGTTTCTGAGTTGCCAAGAATAATTTTCTCTCTTTTTAGCTCGATACTTTCAAATTCTTCAATTGTTGCATCCTGATTATGGACTGTAATAATAATCTTTCGTTTTTCTGGTAATTCTACTACGGACGGAGAAAATTTATGGTCCTTAATGTATATATCAACATACACTATATCTTCTGCTCCAAAGGCGCAAGAAGCTATAAACACTGAGCAAGTTGCAATTAAAAATGTGATAAATTGTCGCATTGATTAACCAAATATACTTACTCAAGTATTCTATAACAATTCTTAGTAAATCACAATAAAAATTAATAATTTTTTATTTATTTTCTTGATACAAACATTCAAACTCAGGTTATAGATAACTTTACTATAGTGATTGAATAGATCAATATCATTATTCCTATAATGCAAATCATTAAAGTATAATTTTTTTGTTGTTTTTTTGAGGGTTTTTTCATATTTTTCGCTCCATAACCTATAAAATTTTTTCACTATAATATCCCAAATTGGTGTTTAAAAGGTATATTTTTTTCAAATTGATATTTAAGAAAAAGTACTGTATGATCACAAATCCTAATTTTAAGAAAAAAGAAAGAATAGTTAATGACATTATCAATAAGAAACATTGCAATCATTGCCCACGTTGATCATGGCAAAACAACATTGATCGATAAAATGCTGTCTCAAAGCGGATTATTTAGGCACAACCAAGCAGTAAACGACAGGGCTATGGACTCCAATGATCTTGAAAGAGAGCGTGGGATTACTATTTTAGCAAAATGTACAGGTGTTGATTGGCAAGGTGCTAAAATCAATATTATTGATACTCCTGGGCACGCAGATTTTGGTGGTGAAGTAGAGCGTATTTTAAGCATGGTTGATGGGGTTGTGCTTCTTGTCGATGCAGCAGAAGGACCGATGCCACAAACTAAATTTGTACTTGGGAAAGCACTAAAGCTTGGTCTAAAACCAATTGTTGTCATCAATAAAATTGACCGCGCTGATCAAAGAGCTGACGAGGTACTAGACGAGATATTTGATCTCTTTATGGCTCTTGAAGCAACTAATGAGCAGTTAGATTTTCCTGTAATTTATGCTTCAGGCAGAAATGGTTGGGCTGTAAAAGAGTTGACTGACTCAAGAGAAAACCTAAATGCATTGTTTGATGTTGTATTATCGCATGTTAAGCAACCAGAATCAGATATTCATTCTCCATTCTCAATGATCGTTACAACCAAGGAATATGACCCTTATTTGGGAAGAATCTTAACGGGGAGAATTCAAACTGGCATTGCTAAAATTAATATGCCTATAAAGGTTATGAATTGTGATGGAGCTGTAATTGAAAGTGGCCGAGTTACTAAAATGCTTACCTTTAAAGGTCTTGAAAGGTTGCCGATAACCACAGCTGAAGCTGGTGATATTATAGCTATCGCGGGTCTTGAAAAAGCTAACGTTTCAGATACGATTGCAGCACCTGAAGTTGAAAAAGCTTTAGCTGCTCAACCGATTGATCCGCCAACACTTGCGATGCTTTTTTCAATTAATGATTCCCCTCTTGCAGGACGAGAAGGTGACAAGCTTACTTCAAGAGTGTTAAGAGCTAGATTGATGCGCGAAGTTGAAGGGAATGTTGCAATTAAAATTTCTGAAACCGAGCAATCTGATGCATTTGAGGTTGCTGGACGTGGAGAGTTACAACTTGGCGTATTGATTGAAACAATGCGTAGAGAAGGTTTTGAGCTTTCAATTAGTCGACCACGCGTATTGTTTAAAGAAGATGCAGAAACGAGTGAAAGATTGGAACCAATGGAAGAAGTCCAGATCGACATTGATTCTGAATTTGTCGGCACTGTTGTGGAATCAATGAACTTACGCAAAAGCCAAATTAAGGATATGCGTGAAACTGGAGTAGGGAAAACTCGCTTGATATTTATCGCCCCCTCTAGAGGCCTTATTGGCTACCACGGACCATTTCTTACAGAAACCAGAGGAACTGGTGTTATGAGCAGAATATTCCACTCATATGGTTCATATTGTGGGAAAATTGAAGGGCGAAGAAACGGTGTGCTAATATCGATGGAAGATGGTAATGCTGTTGCATATGCACTCTGGAATCTCGAAGATAGAGGCAGTATGCTGATCAGCTCTGGTGTGCCTGTATATAAGGGAATGATTATTGGAGAGCATAACAGAGATAATGATCTGGAGGTAAATCCAATAAAATCTAAGCAACTATCAAACGTCAGAGCAAGTGGTAAGGACGAAGCTATAAGGCTTTCTCCTCCGAGATTGATGTCGCTCGAACAAGCGATTGCATACATTCAGGATGATGAATTAGTTGAAGTTACTCCAAAATCTATTCGTTTGCGCAAACGCTATCTTGACCAGAATGAACGTAAAAGAATGTCGAGAAAAGATTGATTAATGAACATTATACATAGTGTTGACATTGTTACCCTGAATTCGTGGCTTGCTGCTGCTGAGGTAATTGTTATAGATGTAAGAGAGCCCTACGAGTATAATGAGGGATACATTAATGGAGCTATAAATCTACCGCTGTCAACTATACTAGTCGAAATCGATCAAATAAAAGCTATGAAGGGTAAAAAAATTGTCATTCAATGTAAAGTTGGAGGGCGGTCAATGCGTGCTTGTCAATTGCTCCAAGCAGAAGGGTTCAAGCATGATTTATGGAATCTCCAGGGTGGTATAACCGCTTGGAAAGAGGCTGGATATAAAGTCCAAACTGGATCTAGGTAATAATACCAAATCCCATTTTTAAATGACACAAGACACAACGACACAAGACACAACGAATTTTGTGGATCTTGCTTGTGCTTGCTTACACTTGTAAGCTCCGCAAGCTCGTCCTGAAATGGCATTTCAAGTAATACCTCTCCAAGCGTCTTCTCGCCATCCAGAGTTTTTGCAAAAACACTGCTGATGAATTACTTATACTTATTTAACAATGCCTATAGCAATCCTAAATTATTATTGACTGGTGCCCTTAATATTGTTATAAGACTATAGTCGCATTGGGATGTAGCTCAGCTGGTAGAGCAACGGTTTTTGGTATCGTAGGTCGAAGGTTCGAGTCCTTCCGTCCCAGCCATTCAATACGAGTGTTAGCTTTTTTGAATATATCAAACGGAAACCGCAAGGTGAACTCTAGTTTCTGGCCGTTTAATTTGAGGTTCTGAAATACGAAATTCAACATTTTGCGTTTTTGAGGCATTTCAGAACCTTTGAACGTCTCATAGGCTTCTGAAGCAAGGTTTATAAGGGTTACAGTGGTGTCAGTGAATTTATCGTCTGCTTCTTCATAATTACGTAATAACTGCAGTATTTCATACTGACGATCTTTTAATTGTTGTTTCTTGGCCTGGAATTCTTCCTTACTAAGTTCATTATTAAGTCTTAAATCAACTAATGAATTTAGCTTATTTTCGGTTTCTGTGTGTTCTTTCTTCAAAACAGCTGTTTCTTGGATATGGTGAGATTTTTTAGCTTCATTAGTATTTTTTAGATGCGCAAGAGTATCTTTTAATATTTCAGGATCTTTAATACCTATTGTAGAAAAAATATCTTCAACTTCTTTTAGAATTTTATCTTCTCTTACATATATTTTCTTATTAGGATTCTTTGGGTCCCAAGTAGCTAAATATGTCCATTCATCAATCTTGCCATTTGCATATTTTTTCTTTTTAGTTTCAGCAGTTACAACTTTGCCAGTTATAGCGCACGTTATCAAACCTCTGAATAGAAAGTCTTTACCCCCATATTTGAATGGTTTTTTATTCCAACCCAAACGTACATCATTGCAAGCCATAAAAATTTCTCTTGAAATAATTGGTTGATAACAATGTGGCCACATTTCTCCTTTGACCTTCATCTGGCCATAATAAAAAGGCTGTTGTATTAAGCGATGTATTACTGCTTTATTTAAATGAAAGTTTTTTTTGCTACGTAAACCCCATTCTTTAGCCTTTCTTGTCATACAACTAAGAGTGTATACTCCTGTTGCATATTCTTCAAAGATTTTTTTTATAATCGGAGCTCGCACATGATCAACAACTACTAATACTATTGCCTTTTTCATCTCTACCATTTAAGTAACCCAAAACTGCTGGACCGATCCACTCACCTTTGCGTAATTTATGGTCTAGGCTTCTTTTGACATTGTCACTCAAGTTGTCAACATAGGACTGTGCCATTAACACATTCATTCCCCACATTAATCTTGAATGAGATTGAGAATTTTTATGTATTATATAACCCTCAGTCCTAAAATGTAACTCTATCTTTCCAGCTTTGATTGGTTCTTCTAATAATGGAATTTCTGAAATTCTTCTTTGGATGCGATCAACTTTATCAGCAACGACGGCAATTGGTTCTCGCTGATTTTTGGCAAATTTGATCATCTCCATAAAAAGCTTGCGATCACCTCTACTTGAGGATTCAATGATTGAAAAAGTTTTTATAACTTGAAGATTCTTACGTTCGCAATATTCTAATAATCGATGTTGCTGAGCATCGATTGAGTGTCCGTCTTCTTGCTCTTTTGTTGATACACGAACTAAAATAATAGCTTTAGTTGCTTCCTCGCTCATATTATACCTTTTTCTTTAGCGCAACGTAACAGCTGTGCAAGATGAAGCCATGCTATGGAAAGAAATTTAATTTCTTTTTCCCGTACAATAAGATCACTAGATTCCTGATAAATATAAATATCTATTAAATCACTCATCTCAAGCGTACCAAGGACACAGTTGGTTATGATGGCATAATATGATATATAACTTGCATCTTTAATAATTACTGCAATAGGTTGATTTTGATTTGTTACGATGTTAATAAGTTCTTGTAGTGTGCCACAATTGCTACCTTCATTATCTGCAACCTGCAGAAATTTTATGACTTCAAAATTATTTGCATTAGCTGCGGTACTGACAGATTTCTCTAACTCGGTGATTTCAGCAGTATATGGCTGATCTAATAGAATAGTAGCTTTTTTGGTCTTCATGATAACTCCCCTTTTTTAGGTTAAACAAAAGAAGTTTCAATAGCACTTGTTACTGAAACCATTTAGTTTTGACCGCCAAAGAGTAATTTTCTTAAAGATGATCTTTGGCGATCGGGGAGTTAGAAAAACCGCCAGTAGACAGCTATGATAGTCTTTAGGCCGAAACCCTGTACATACACTATCATCTCCCCGACCATAACAGGAAGTCGAGGATTACATCATTTTGACGGTTGATGCTTACCGCTACTGATGGAGGTTTCTATACCCCAGAATAGCTTTACAGCCATTCCACTTGAAATGCTAAATTATTCCTCTATACAAGTCAATCAGGTTTTTAGATTTTTTAAAGATTTTTATATTTGTGGTTGCTCCTTTTGCTTTTGTTGTTCAATTTGTAATTAAGAATTTCCTGACAAAAACCAATCAAATTCCTCGCTGCTTCATGGCTCTGGGCATCTGTGATTTTATCTTGATACATTATTTTTATTTTAGTGACGATGCTAGAGTATATTTCTTCACCAGTACGCTCATCTTTGTTTATGTGTTTTATGATGTTTAAACCATTTTTATAATCTATAAATGAATAATTTTAGCATCTGATAAATTAACGTGCTCTGCAACTGTGAGTTCATGGCGTGAAACAAAAAATACTTGTTTTTTTGTTTATCAGTTTGATTAAATCCTAATGTTTATAATGCTTATAACTCAAGTAGTGCTGTTGGCATGTTTAGCAAAAAAGTTCATGCTATGAACTAATTATTAAATCTTTTGAAATAGAAATTAAATCATGTTTTTCTTGAATGCTATTGTCACTCAAGGTTATTAATTTATGAAATTAGAAACATGGCTTAGATTAAATCAGATACAAATTCATAGATTTGCAAAAATGATAGGTAAAAATAGAAGTTTGGTTCATAAATATATATATGAAGATGTTATCCCAAAACATGATATTATGGTAAAAATTTATCGTGCAACTTTTGGGTCAGTTTCTGCCAATGATTTTCATCGATTGTCTGATAGAATATTTGATGACGAGAATTTTCAACAACCTGATTTTCAAGCAGAAGAATTTCATGATGAATCTTTTAAATAACTCCTAAATCTCAGGATCATCTCAAATGTTATGAAGATTGAACTTTTTTCTTGGATAATTTATATAGTACTACCATACTTGCTTTGTTACTTGTCGCTCTCTTTAAGTTGTATATAGGTGTCAATCACCACCACTATTGATCCAATTCAAAACCACCATAATGGAACCACTTTGTTAGCAAAATAATCAGTCAAGAATTTATAATTTTTGGATTGGTTTATTAAATTAAATTTTTCTTTAGCTAATAACTAGTTAAAGAAAAATAGAATGTCCGAGAGAAGGATTAGCTGTTTAGTCCCAGAAGATAATGGTAATGTCCTAGAGATATTTTATAAAGCTGGAATACTAAAATAAAAAGTACTTCCTTTATTTTTATTATTCACAGCTTTGATTAGCCCATTATGGTTATCTGCTATTTTCTGACAAATAGCTAGACCAATCCCATAGCCAGGTAATACTCTACTATTTGCGCTTCTGAAAAAGGGTTTAAATATTGATTCTAACTCATCTTCTGGAATGCCCATACCTTGATCACTAATACCTAATTGCCAATAATTTACTGCATTCTGATCGTTTAACTCTAAACTTATCGACACTAACCCTTCATCTCCATACTTTATTGCATTGGTCAACAAATTAGTAAGCACTTGTCTGATTCTATGACTATTGCCGTTTATTATAGCCTTATTAACACCATTAGTCTGAAATTGAATTTGTAAATCCTGATGCTGAGAAAATGCCTTTTTGCAATATTCAATGGAATTACTTACTATATCTAACAAATTAACATGATTAAAATGGTATTCCCTTGTTTCTGATGAAATTAGAGAGAAATCGAGCAATTCTTCGGATAATACTTTAAGGTGTTCCGCTAATTCTTTAATGACTATGACATGTTCTTGTTGTTTAGATGGTATAATATTAAGCCAACAATTACCCAAATAATCTGAAATAAAGTAAATGTTATGAACCGCACCTCTGAGCTCGTGTACCGCGTGGGCTAAAAATTCATCTCTATCTTTGAGTTGTTGTCCTAACTCTATAATCTTATCATTGAGTTCGTTAAACAAGCTTTTTTGATCCTTAGTCCAACACTCCATTTGATTACCTCTCTAAATAATTCAATAAACTTATAACATATTGACAATATAATTCATTAGTGTACAAGAATCAAGTGTAAATAAAGATGAAATAGAAAATGGGCATTTAAAATGCAACTCATTTTAAGTGCAACTTATAATATTATTTATGTCACATAGCGCTAACCGTAGGCAGAGCATTCAATATTGCAGATAAGCATAGAAACAAGATTATTGTAGGGCAATAAACCATCATAATTTGAAGTAAAGTGAGTGGTTTAAATCTATCAGAAAGGTTGAAGTCTACAATTCTTTTTTCCTGATAGATATCGAGCTTAAAGCGCTAAACTTATCCATCAAATAATAGCCCTATAATACGATGATAATCGTTATCACCACAACACGATACCTATTCTGATATTCGTAAATTTCCACTGTCTGTTTTGAAAAATTCGCAATGTTGTATTTTTTGACCAGCTATTAAGAAATTTCACTAGGCTATTTGAAAATTTTAGATTCAAGTACATAGCTAGAGTATTTTTTATCATCATGTCTTCAGCAATTTCTTATGGTTTCTGGGGAAAACTTGTAAGCAATATGCTTTTTTTAGCAAGTGTTTGAAAATTTCTCATGGTTGCTGTAAGAAATTTCGGAACAACATATATAGATATAGATATCTAAAAGAAATCTATAAAAATCTAGATCTAGATAGATATAGATAGATCTAATTTTTGTAAAATTTTTTTAAGAAAAGAGAAGATTGAAAAATCTATCTCAACTTAAACATAAAGACCAAATTCCCGATCATTATTATTTTTTCGTTCACGCCATGAACTAATTTTACTAATTCTTTGGCTTGTTTTTGGGGTTTGTTGAGGAATTTTGGTTTCACGTAATGAACAGCGGGTTTTAAAGATAAAAATACTGAGGTACTATCTTGAAGATTAGCAGTTAAAGCTAAATTTTTGACTGTTTTAAAATCCAGTGAATATTGAAGAATTGAACCCCTTACATACTCACTGGACGACCAACATGAAAACCATGAGGAATTATGAAATTATATCAAACCGCATCAAAAAGCAATAGTGAGATTGTTCGATCAGTAGCAGAATCATCTCATAGTGTCATTGTAAGTTCTGGAAACACAGTACCGAATTGTTGGTATCATCAGATACTCTCTTGTGGCAAGCCTGATTTGGTAGGCATTACCGTTTTAGCTGAGCTGCTGGCTTTGCATCATGCCAATGGTGGCAAAGAGTATAGCAATGGCTATAGTTATCTTGAGCAAAAGCTTAATTTTACTCGTTATCAAATACGCAACTGTACGCTTCGTCTTCATAAATCCGGACTTGTGACTCGCTCACTGAAAACAGTTCTCATTCGAGGTCGTAAATTTACCAATGAATTACATCTAAAGCTTAATATCGACGTGTTAGTAAGACTGATGCCTTCAAATGATCCTCATGATGAAAATGATAATTCTGATAACGAGTCTTATTCTGATTTTGAGTTTAGAACTACTCTTGGAAAAACTATGTCTGAATTTTATCCAATTGGTCTTTCGGAGGCTAAAGCCCTGCAAGCAAGATCTGGTCGTGATTTTGATATTCATTTCATCAACCAATTGCTGCTTAAAGTAAGTAGCAAATATCCTGATCACAAATTCCTTACTAAAGGTGCGTTTTTAAATTATATGAGCAAATTGCTTCAGAATGAAATGCGAGACGCAAGCAGAGTTAGCAACGATAGTTTTAAATTCAAAACTAGAGAGAATGAAAAGCTGCAAAATAAAAACTACCTACAATCCGTTGAAAACCATACTGACATTACTAGTGCTGCTACTTAATCTATTGCTAATTCTAAAGCTGATCTTCTGAAAGCAGATAATTCAACATGGAGCAAAATACGTCTTCATTTAATTGCTGTTTATGGGGAGATGGTCGATAAGCATTGGTTCAGCAAATTGATTGCTTCTGAAGATTTAGAGCGGAGAACACTAACTCTCAAGGCTCCGTCTGATTTTTACAAAGATTATATCCATCAGAATTATGGATCTTTGATAGAGCGAATTTGTTTAGAGGAGAACTTCCAATTAGTGGAGGTGTAAAAATAAACAAAAACACAGAGTACAGCTAAATCAACCCATTATTACCAAAAAAAAGTAGACACAAAATGAGCCAACTATTGAACAAAAAACTTAACGCACCACAAGAATCAAACTTAAAGACAAACCTAGCTGCGGCTTGTTATTTAACGGCAATTTGTACAATTTGCTTTACCAGTCCTGCGCAGGCAGATTGGTTTAAGGTAGGCGATATCAAAACCAATTTAATCACTCCTGTCTATACACTTATTAGTGAAAATCTTGGCTTTGTGGCATTTGCTGTGGGAGGAGCGGCAACTTTCCTAGCTAGGGGACAGGATATGTGGCAAAAAGCTACCGCATTTGGTGTGGGAAGTCTTGGCACTGCAGGATCGGTCAAATTGGCTGAAACAGTTTTACACTTGGGTTAAAAGCATGCAAGCACGTTTTTGGCAGCCACTGAAAGGTATAGTAAAAATTTATGGTATGGCAAGACTTGGGGTTGTGCTGGGAGTGGTGGGTTGTCTTATTACTATGCTGTTTTTGGGCGTTATGTGGAGCATTGGCGGAGCGATTCCGGGATATTTTATTGGTGATTATCTAGCTAAAGCTTTACATAACGGCAAGGCGCAAAGACTTGTTCGTTGGTATTTTCCAGCCATGAGTAAAAGCCAGGCTCCTAATACTTCAATTAAATTATTTTTTTAAGATTAAGTAAAATGAAAGAAAATGTATAGATGCAAATACAGAATGTAGCGATTATCCGTCAACGCAATTTCTTTGCTGGATGCATGGCACTTGCACTTGGGTCATGCTTTCTCTTGAGCGGCAAAATAGCGGTAACAAGTGAGAAGTTACAAATGGTGCCAGGGATTAGCAAGGAGATGACGATAGATGGAGACAATGTATCACAAAGTTATCTTGAGGAGACGGCTTTATTATTTATCTCAGCTTTGTTAGATCTAACGCCAACCACTATTGAGGCCAAGAAAAATATAATTTTTAAATATGCCTCAAAACGCTCGCCCCAAAGTCTGAAATCCTTACAGGGGTATTTTGCCGATGCAAGTAATAACCTCAAGAAATTTCAGTTATCAACTTTTTTTGCTCCTAAGAAGCTATATGTCGATAGCAAAAAACTAGAGGTTATAGCAGACGGCTCTCGAGTTATTGTCAAATGTTGTGTATGAAGAAAAATCAGGCGACATATTTTTTCTCATTTAAGTTATCATTACTGATATCATTTTCATGAATTCCATCTATAAATTTCTCCATATTAATAACTTGAG
>CANNHR010000044.1 GCA_947505405.1 Rickettsiales bacterium | reverse complement strand
TCCATAATATTTTTGTACATATATCGTCGTTTTCTTATGGATCTTACAATAAAGTTTTATCTCGTATCCCTTTTATTTATTCACGTGTAAGAGTTCTGATGGAAGGACTTATTAGAATTTATAGCCATATCTAATTCCAATGTCAGTTAATCCTGGATTGGGTTTTGTTATATCAGCGCTGGAAATATGGTCTATCATTAGCGAGACTGAGTGTATTTCGGAGAGTTTATAACCAAGTGCAAATGACTCTCTAAAAAGCAAATTTGAGCCAAGTCCTCGCCTTTTTTTGGATATTTTTTTCTCGGCATTATTGATTGATATGCCAAGAGAGACTTCAGCCAAGAGGCTGCTGCTAAGATCAATTTGCCAAGTTAATCCGGTATATAGATTACTAGTATAACCTTTATTGTTAATGCTTGCTCCTATATGAGGATATGCTCTTAGGTAATTATCTAGTTTGCCCGGCAAGTATTCGACAATAATGTTTTGTCCTTTCTCGACTCGGTGATTTAATTTAGTATCAAAATCATGTTGCATTATTCCTATTTTAAATTCTTGAGCTTTAACATTAAGTGCAGAAAAAATTGATGCTATAATGAGAAAAATTATAAGTTTTTTTTTCATATGATTACTCTTTTTTGTCTAAAGCTATTAAGTAAAACTCACTTGATTCTTTGCGGCTTGAGTCTGGCTTGAAGTGTTTTATGGTTTTAAAATGTTGTTTCACGAGGTTCAATAGATCAACCTCAGCTCCGCCGCGAAATATTTTAGCTACGAAGTGCCCGCCAGGTTTAAGAATTTTTAGTGCAAAATCAAGTGCGTTTTCACATAATGCCATAATTCTGAGGTGATCAGTTTGGCTGTGACCTATGGTATTTGCTGCCATATCGCTCATCACTATGTCAGCAAGTCTTCCATCTAGAGCGTTGATAATGAATTCCTGAGTATCATGATCGTAAAAATCTTTTTGGAATGACATTACTCCCGGGATAGGTTCCATTGGAAGTAAATCGATAGCTATAAGTTTATTAGCAGCATTTGTAGAATCAGATTTAATAATTTTTGCTGCAACCTGTGACCATCCTCCAGGAGCTGCTCCAAGGTCCACTACATTGAACCCAGGTTTTAGAATATGGAACTTGTCATTAATTTCTATAAGCTTATATGCGGCTCTTGATTTATAGCCGTCAATTTTAGACCGAACAACATATTGATCATTTAACTGTCTGGCTAGCCATCTTGTGGAAGAAGTTTTTCTCCTTTTTGCTGTTTTGACCTTGACGAATTTGCCTCGATAGCCGGTAGATGATGACATTAGTTACCTAATCTTTTATCGGCGTACTTATCTAGCACTGAGTTAACAAAGCCAATCTGGCTTTCATCAAGCATGTCGCTTGCTATATCAGTATATTCGTTAATGACAACGTTGCGCGGTGTTTCGGGAAAATATTTCATTTCGCAAATTGATACTCGAAGAGTAGCAAAAAGTAGTTTAGGTAAGCTCTTTATAGTCCATTCATTGGTTAGGTGTTTTTCAATAATTTGATCTATTTCTTGTATATTGTCATGTGTATGTTTGACCAATTCTTTTAAGTAGCTAAAGCTCGGTTTGAGTTTTAATAGGCTTTTTGAGTCGATTTCATAATCGCTCTTTATATCCTTGTCTCGATAAAAATCGATAATTTGTAACAATAATGTTTCAATGTCAGTATCATGTTTGTCGTTTTCAAATTGGTATAAAGTTTGAATTGCAGCGATGCGTGCAATGGACTTGCTATTAAGTTGTGAATTGAACATTGATTATATTTAGATCCTAATTTGCCGAGTATTCTAGCAAAAAAATAGCTGTTGGTAAAGGCAAGTTTATTTACTAATACTAGTTTAGTCAGGGCCACCGCATTAAAATATGAGTAAGCCGTCATTCCAGAACTTACGTCGAATAGCCCTTTAGGGCGTAATGAGACTTAGTATCTGGAATCCATTCAAGCAGTATGGTTACTATGTTGGTAGATAGATCCCAGAAGTTAGATACGCAAGTGCTTTAGCACTTAGCGGATCTTACTATCTGGGATGACGCTATTTTAATGCGGGGCCCTGCTAGTTTAGGTTGGCATTATCGTCCATGATAATATTTATTCGTTTGGAACTGTTGCTGTTCATGCATTTTTCGGTTGTATTTTTTTGTGCAAATGATATAAAAACCTAAACATTTACATTTAGTATAAAGGGTATGCACGTGAGTAAAGCTTTAAAAATATTAATTCTTATGATTGCCACTATGGTACCTCTACAAATTCTTGCAGAGAGAGTAGATGGGATAAATATCAAAGGTAATCAGCGGGTTGAACAGTCAACTATTCAGGAATATTTAGGAATTAATGTTGGAGATGAATATTCTGAGCAAGCAAGTAGTGATGCTGTTAAGAATCTTTATGCAACCTCTCTTTTTGAAAATATTAATATACAGTTTAATAACGGATTGTTACTGGTTAATGTAATTGAGACTCCATTTGTTAGTAAAGTTGTGTTTACAGGAAATCACAAAGTAAAGACAAACCTCTTGGCAGCAGAAGTATATACTGCTGCAGGTGAGAGCTTAAAAAAGGCTAAGCTTAGAACCGACGTCGAAAAAATTAAAGAAATATACAAGCGTTCTGGGAGATTTTCTGTACAAGTAAAGTCAAAAATCGAATCGCAAGAAAACAATAGAGTTAAAGTTGTTTTTGAAATTGATGAAGGACCGAAAACAGGTATAAGAAGCTTATATTTTGTTGGTAATGAGAATTACAAAGATTCAGAGCTTAAATCTATAATTCTTACTAAAGAAGCTAGGTGGTTTAGATTTTTAGAGAGTAATGATACTTACGATCCTGAAAGAATTGAATATGACAAGCATCTAATAAAACAATTTTATAATTCTGTTGGATTTGCCGATTTTAGAATTATATCTGTGACGGCAGACTTATTGGCAACTAAAGAAGGCTTTATCCTAACTTACTCAATGGAAGAAGGCGCCAAATATAAATTTGGTAAGACAAGTTTGAGTAACAAACTTGCAAGTATCAATGATGAAGAGATTTGGAAATTTATCGATAAAAACGAAGGTAAAACTTTTAATTTAAGTGCAGTTCAGAAAACTGCAGAGCATATTGCGGATTACCTTGCGAGTAAGGGGTATCCACAAGTTGATGTTCATCCTGATATACAAACTAATCCTTCGTCTGGTACTGTTGATGTGGTTATGGTTGTTGATCAAGCTGATAAAATATTCATCAATAGAATTAACGTCGAAGGTAACTTAAAAACTGAAGATCATGTAATTAGACGTCAGCTGAAAATTGCTGAAGGAGACGTTTATAATAGAGGTAAGGTTGAAAGAGGCGAAAGAAACATCAGAAATCTAGATTATTTTGGAAAAATGTCTCTCAGACTTTCTCCTACAGATAAAAATGATAGGTATGATATTAACATTGATGTTGAGGAAAAATCTACATCTTCAATAGGCTTAGATGTAGGTTACAATACTGCTGGGGGTCCATTTGGAAGAATTTCTTTCCTTGAAAGAAACCTTGTGGGAACTGGTAAGTACCTGAGTGCAGGCGTTCAGGCTGGGAAAAAGAGTATATATTATTATGCTGGACTAACGGATCCAAATTTTATGGATAAGGACCTTTCTTTGGGAGGAAACGTCTTTAGAAGTGAAAATGGTAGCGGAAGCGGTTTTACAAATAGTGAGCTGAATTATTCCTTAAAATCCACTGGTGCTAAAATTTCTTTAGGCTACGACATATCTGATGATTTATCACATGAAATTGATTATTCTATAAAGCGCGATCAGTTGAAAGCTCGGAGTACTTTAGCTTCGGTGTTTATTAAAGAGCAAATGGGTAATTTTGTTACTTCGGCAGTTGGTCATAGTTTAACATATGATAGAACAGATAGTAGAGTATTACCAAAGAATGGTTATATATTAACTGGTACACAAGAATATGCCGGTTTAGGCGGGAACACTAAATATTTGAAGCATGATCTCGATGGCAAAGTGTTTAAATCTTTTGTTGAAAATAAATACACTGTAAAACTTTCTGCTGCTGCTGGACATATTAAAGGGGTTGGTAGCAAGAAGGTAAGAATTTCGGATCGTTTTAATCTAGGAGATTATAGTTTAAGGGGGTTTGCGCAAGGTGGTATTGGCCCTAGAGATATAGTAACTGATGAAGGGCTTGGAGGACAAAAATATTACACATTGTCAACAGAGCTTAACTTCCCGCTTGGCTTGCCGGAAGAGTTTAATGTGACCGGTGCTATGTTTTGCGATGCAGGATCTTTATGGGATGCCGATTCAAAGACTTCTAAAGGGTTTCATAATGATAAATCACTCAGGGCTTCTGTTGGTTTTGGTGTGCTTTGGGTGACTAGAATTGCCCCTATAAGATTGGATTGGGGATTCCCAGTTAAGAAGAAAAAATATGACGAAGGGCAAACGTTCCATATTAAATTTTCTACACACTTTTAATAAGATAGTGGTTGCCTTAAATGAAGTTTTTGCGATATAGTCGTTTGAGTTGAATTAGCGTATATTTATAGGAAAGATTTTGTCTTTTAAATATTGCTGCGAATACTCCAAATGCCAACCCATTTTGGGTATGAGAAGTGATTATTAAAAGTCAAAAGATAAAATAGAAATTTATGCTAATTCAACTTAAACGACTATAGCAATAGGAATAATACATAAATATGGCAAAATCACCTATAGTTTGGGTTCTAGTAGATAGCAGGATAGGTAATGCCAATCAGGCAATTGAACTTGCTCAAACAATCGGCAAGCAATATGAAATAAAAAATGTTGAATATAATAGTTTTGTCTTCTTGCCAAGTTATTTCCTGAGTATTTTTCCTATTCATATCAAAAAGGCGGTGCTCTCAAACTTGAAGAGAGAGCCATTACCTGATGTGGTTATTTCTGCTGGCAGGAGAACAGCAGCTCTTGCACTATATTTAAAAAAACTATCCAACGGCAAGATCAAAATTATTCAAATAATGCGTCCTAATATTAAACCAAATGAATTCGATTTAATTATTCTTCCTCAGCACGACAGCTTTAATTATACATTACCAAATATAGTGAGGGTAATTGGTGCACTGACAAATGTGCGAGATAAAATCCAAAAATCACAAAGTGATTTTGATAGTAAGTATCCTGAGATTAAGAATTATATTGCAGTGATCATAGGCGGCTCAACTAAGGGCTATAAACTTACCTTGGATAATGCTCAGCTTTTCTCTAAAATATTAACAAATATTTCACAAAATCATTCCCTACAGTTATTTATTACTTTTAGCAGAAGAACTCCCGATATTGTGAAAAGCTACTTTAAGCAAAACTTTGTTTGGCCAAATGTTATTTATGATCCGCTAAGTGGTGAGTCAAACCCGTATCCAGCGATTCTTGGTCGAGCTGAGTATATCATATCTACAACCGATTCTATTTCGATGTGTAGTGAAGCTGTAAGCACTGGAAAACCGGTTTACGTATTTTGTCCACCAAGTTTCAAATTGAAAAAGCATAATTATTTTATTCAACAATTGGTAGATCTTGGTTTAGCAAGAAGGTTGGATCCCTCTATAAATAATTTAGAGAAATATGATTATGAACCTCTTGCTGAAATTTCAAAAGTTGCTGGGATAATAAACAAGAAAATACTTTAAATTGGCATTTTAAATAATTAATTATAGTTTCACTTGTATTTCTTTCTCGGTCTGTGTATTATGATGCTAGGGTTTTCTATGTAACTCTTAATACTTACCTGCCAGAGACTATAAGTTTTATTCAAGGAACCTTGAATAAAAGCTCCTTATTTCCTGCAGGAGTTAAAGATAAGCGGACAATAACTCTTGATTAATGCTGCTAAAAATTAGCAGAGATAACTGAAAAAACTTAAGGAGTCAAAATGGCAAACGGAAAGGTAAAGTGGTTTAACCCAGATAAAGGTTACGGTTTCATTCAACCAGATGATGGTAACAAAGATGTATTCGTACATATAAGCGCTTTAGAGCGTGCTGGCATATCTACACTTAATGATGGTCAGAAAGTTAGTTACGAACTGGAAGATCAAAAAGGTAAAACTTCTGCTGTTAAAATAGAGCTTATTAACTAGTTCTAAAATACAAGTAAAAGTTACTTAATATAAAAAGCCCCCGAGAAATCTGGGGCTTTTTTCATGGATAAAATTAACCAATAATCGCCATTAGGTGTGTTAGGCTTGTGCTATAAAGCTTACAAATATCCACGCGGGCAATGCCAGCCCAGCATGATAGCTTTAGATTTGGGCCACGTCTCCGGGCTTCTTGCCATGGCTGAGCTCATTCACATGTTGAAGTGCGACACACTAAATTGTTAGTGGTCAATAACAATTCCTTCTCCTAAAACAGGTACTTCTAACTCAACGGGCAGAACATCATATTCAGGAATTGTGATAAGCAGTGGGTTAACAATTACACCTTCTCCTAAAACAGGTACTTCTAACTCCTCAACCGGTGTAGGTTCAATATCTTTGAGTTGCGGTGGAGCAATAATTGCTTGGCGGCAAATATCTATAATATGTAAGTTTGTAATATAATCTGGATGATCATCTAAAATTCGTTTAATTAAATCTGGATAATTTTTTGCAAATACTTCTGCTGGGGCATAGTTTTTTGATCCATATTCTGTAATTGCATCGAGTAGCACCTTAAATATTAATATTCTAGATATATTTAGAGCATCATCTAAATTACTTAAATTTTGGCCAAGGGTGCTGGTATAGATTGCTCCAACATCTGTTAAATAATCTTCACTAGCATAGTACAATAATTGTTTCTGGGTGGATAGATCCCACTTGCCAGCTTTTATTAGGCTAAATACAGGCTCAAGTACGTTAGTGTTTAGTCTATGCGCAATGATTGGCATCATCACAGTTTCAAGGTACGCATTATATGAGCCATTGACGGCTATATCTTTACCCAGTAGTTCTAGGCCATAATCACTTGCGTTAAGTAATGTAGCGTTAAGAATATGTCCATCAATAAAAAATTCTGGGTGTTTTGCCAATATGGTTGGGACTAATTCTGGATATTTTTGTACAAAAGCAACGGCGCAGAGTGGGTTCATCATCGGATTACTCATAATACCAAGATTAATCGCCTCAAAGCCAAGCATTAAAGCAACCTCAACATTTTCTGGAATGTTAAGAACAGGACCCAATGTTTTACTTATGAACTCCTTATTCAAGTATCCAGAAACTCCGTATTCAAACAAAGTAACTTTATTAATCCATTTCCCTTGAGCCGATGCCTCATGCACAGGATTTAGTACAGATACTTGAATTTTCTGTTTTATAGTTAATGTAAGATCATCACTTATTCCATGTTTTTTAATTATTTCTAAACTACGTGATGATTCTACAGACATAGGTATAACATCATCTATCTGTTCTTTTGAGTACTCTATTTTCTTAAGGGTAATAGTTTTAAGAGAGGTTGATTGTTCCAATAATAGACTAGCTTTTTTGGGATCACCAAAATCTTTATATATACTAGCAAGAAATTCAAGTGCAGTTGCTGCATGCGTTTTATTCTCAAGTTGCAATGCCATGTTATATGCTATATCAGCATATTGCATTGCTTCAATTTTTATAGCTCTTACACCAATTATATGCCCAACTTGAGCTGTTGTAATATAGGCCTCTAAAATAGAAGGATGCTCAGGGTCTAGGTTGGTTTTTCTGAACTCGACTGAATATTTAGCGAGATTAAAAGCCTCTATAGGATTTGGGTGCATAGTAATTAGAGCCTTTGTAGTATCTTCGATTAATGCAGTTATATTATGATTTTGTAGAGCATTTGCATTCTCAAGAAGCTTCAAAGCTTCGGTAGCATTCTCAAGTTTAATTTGAGTTCTTTCTTCGGTTGAATTTATTGCTATTATGGCCTTTGCCTTGGAAAGTAAGACTTCCGTCTTTAATATGTCTAATTTTTCTGGGGTAGAGCCAATTTCTATTTTGCGTAAAATTATATCAAATATCTGATTTTGAAAAATAGGATCAGAGTATTGTATAACAAATTTACTCGTAAACTCTACTATCTTAGCGAGGCCATTAGCATTGATCTCAAGTATAAATTTTGCCAGTTGCTTTGGGTTAGGGGTTTCAAGGCTCTGGATTATAAACTTCGTTGCAGTTTCTGTTCTTTTTGTTGCGAACTGTTCGATTGTCATTTTCTTTTTACTCATAAATTACCTTTCCCATTTAAGTTTAATAAATTATTTTCAACAAGTTTTACTATCATCAATCTACGACTGATCAATAAACGTTAACACAGTTCATCTTTTTAAACAAACTCGTTTATTATTATTTTAAAAATATTTCGCTATGATGGTATCATGAGATTTAAGAGAGGAAGATACGGCATTGTTAAATAAGTATATTTACAAATATTTTAACAATACATCTTGCATGATTTTTTTGGCGATTGGCGCAGCGGCTCTTCCACCACCACCGCCATGGTCAAAATATACTGATATTGCGTATTTGGGATCATCAAATGGAGCATAACCAGCAAACATTGCATGATTTCTGCTGCCCCATGCTATGTTATCTCTGCTTAAGTCATCAGCAGCATTTTTCTTAGCTTGAACCTGGGCGGTACCAGTTTTACCAGCCATATGCATTGATTTGTAGTCTATTCTGCTCAAATAGCCGGTACCGCCAGGAGTATTCATAGTAGTGTATAAAGCTGTTTTAATGATATCGAGGTGATCTTGCTGGACATTTATCTGAACGTAATTTGGATTGCCAACTGCTACTTTTGGCGCAAATAATTTTCCATTAGTAGCAATAGCTGTAATCAGACATGCTATTTGCATTGGAGTAGCAAGAAGAAATCCTTGGCCGATAGAGAGATTTAAGGTATCTCCTACGCCCCACTTGGTACCATATTTTTCTTTCTTCCATATTTGACTTGGGACAAAACCACTAAGTTCTCCAGGAAGATCTACTCCAGTAGGCTGTCCAAAGCCAAACCTGTTAGCAACTTCGATGATTTTATCGGCACCGATTTGACGAGCTACTGCAAATACATAATGGTTACAGGAATATTTCAATGCATCAATCATGCTAAGAGCTCCGTGTCCACGACTTCTATTGCATCGGAAGCTGTTACCACCTAGGACGGGGGTACCGCTGCAAATGATTTTATTATCAGGATCAACGCCTGCTTCGAGCGCAGCTAATGCGGTGATAATTTTGAACACTGATCCTGGAGGATATAGGCTTTTGGTGGTTTTGTCGATTAGAGGTTTATATTGGTTATTTATTAAATCATTCCAATATTGATTAGAAAGTTTATTAAATTTATTTGGATCAAATGATGGTGCCGAAGCGCAAATTATAATATTTCCTGTGGAGCAGTCCATTACTATTGCGCTGCAACCTTGTGGGTTCATATATTCTAATGCTTTTTCTTGCAATTCTGAATCGATATTTAAGTGTAGATCATTTCCCGATTTGCTTGTACTTTTTCCTAATTCTCTTACATATTTACCCAAGGCATTTACTTCTATCCTCTTAAAACCAAACTCTCCTCGCAACTGTTCTTCATAAAATTTTTCAATCCCGCCTTTACCTACCTTAAATGTTTCATCTGCTAGTTTTGTGGGCTCATCTTCTCCTGTTCCTGGTCTTCCTAAGTACCCAATTAAGTGAGCGGTTGCAGGTCCAGATTTATAAAATCTTTCAAAACCAGTATCAATGAAGAGTGATTTAAATTCAGCTTTTCTTTCTTCGATTACAGAAACTTGGTTCCAATCTAGGGAGTCTATGACAATTGCAGCAACGCGTCGCCCTCCTTTACTTACCCTCTTCCTTACTTCGTCTATTTGATAATCGTCAAGCTCTAGTATTTTTACTAAATGATCAATTTCTTCTGAAAACTTTGGATTACCGTTTTTATCAAGGAGCAAGCGAAAGCAGGTATTATTCTTTGCAACTACCCTACCCTCGGAATCAAAAATCTGCCCTCTTGTTGGAGATAGTAGAATCATTTTAATTCTATTATTATCTGAAAGTGTTCTATATTCATCTTTTTTGATGAATTGCATATAGAACATTCTGCTAGCTAATAAGAAAAGAAGACCTAGCTTACCAGCTCCAATTATAAATGTTCTTCTGGTCATTATCTGTCTATCTAAAGAGTTTCTATCGAGCATTTTGACCTAACATGTTTATTGATCTCTCTATTAGAACAGACAGTATTGGATAGAAAAAAATAGTTGTCAGAAAATAAAAAACTATAGCGTATCCTTCAATAGGATAATCACTTTTTATTGATACAACCAAATATCTTACCAAGATAATAAAAGCGCTATATCCACAAAATGTAGCCAAATTAGTGAAATATTTTCGCAGTAAAAACCACCTACTAAAATAGTTAAGACATATATTGCCAAGTATTAGAGCAAGAGAGCTCGTTCCAGGTGGGAGCACATGTAGTTGGTCTGTGAACATTCCAATAATAAATAACTGCCAATATTTTAGTGAGTTATAAGTACTGATGTAGTATATTATTATTATATCAAAGGCTGGGAATATCTCCCCAAATGGTCCAATTTTGTACCACTGGAAAGGTAAGATGAAAATTATCCACAAATAGCTTAAAGCTAATAAGTTGATAATAAATTTTGAGACAAATTTATACATAGTCTATACGCCGGAAATGTTTTACAGAGGTGTAGTTCCCCTTTTGTCATTCTCGCTCCAGGCGGGAATCCATGACAAAACGGCTAAAAGGCTGAACATTTTTGTACATATACCTTCGTTTTCTTATGGATTTTACAATAAAGTTTTATCTCGTATCCTTTTTATTTATTCACGCGTAAGAGTTCTGACGGAAGACTATATAACTTGGTATCAGACATTCTTGTGGCGATTAACTGCTGCATTCATTATCAAGCCAAATCCAAGTAGCATCGATACCATCATTGTTCTTCCATAAGATATTAAGGGCAGTGGTACACCTACAGCTGGTAATAATCCCATAACCATAGCAATATTTATAAAAATATGACAGAAAAATAGTGTAACAATACCGATAGTCAAAAGTCTAGCAAATTTTGTGCGGCAGTTGATAGCTACTGATAACGAACTAATTATTATTAGAGAATATAAAATTAATAGTATGATTCCGCCAAAAAATCCTAATTCTTCCGTTAAAAAAGAAAAGATAAAGTCAGTTTCATATTCTGGTAGAAAGCTAAGAGGTCCTTGCGTGCCACTCAGTAAACCCTTGCCAAATAAACCTCCAGAGCCAATAGCAATCTTTGATTGAATAATATTATACCCTTTGCCCAAAGGGTCTGCTTCTGGATCGATAAAAGTTAGAATTCTATTGCGTTGATAATCATATAGCATAAACCATATAGTGGGCATAGCAGCTAGTCCAATTATACCAGATATGATAAAGTATATTCTTTTTACCCCAGCTGCGAAGAACATAAGGCATACCACTATAAGAGTGATTATACCAGTACCAAGATCAGGTTGCCTAATTACAAGAGCAATTGGAATAAGCGAAGCTATTAATGGTAAAATTAATGTAAAATCGCTTACTTTATAATTGCTGTGCTCATGGAAAAATTTTGCTAACATCATCACTACAGACACTTTGACTAATTCTGAGGGTTGAATTGTAAAAAACCCCAAATCTAACCACCTAGTTGCACCCATAGCTGATTTTCCCATTAATTCAACGAGTAATAATAGAAGCAATGTGGTGATATAAAAAATGTAAGAAAAATGATAAATAATTCTTAAATCAACTGTGGCAATTAATATAGAAATTGGCATAAATATCAAAAACACCAAAATCTGTTTGTATGCCCAAGGTTCGATATGGCCACCAGCTGCTGAATAAAGAAGGATAAAACCGTATAAGCTAGCCAATGTAGTGAATAAAGGTATAAAGACGGGTATTTTCTTAATTTTAGCAATGAATTGTTCTCTATAATTATCCATAGTTATGATTTTTTTGTGAGCAAAGTTATTTTGTTAACGCAAAAAATAACCTTTTCACCTAGGGCTCTTTAGGACGAGTGTTTTTCTTTTGTAGCCTTAGTATAAACTAATTTATACTTAGGAAAAGTCATTTTAACTGTTGTACCTTTGCCCTCAACGCTGTTTACACATAGTTCAGCTTCGTGAGCATCTAGAAGCATTTTAACAATAGCAAGCCCAAGTCCGTATGATCCTACAGAGTTATAATCTTGCTCTCGAAGGGTGCCGTATGCACTAAGTGCAATTGGAACATCACTCTCCTTCATACCAATGCCTTGGTCCATAACAGTGATAACCATTTCTTCGTATGTAACTTTGGCAGCTATTGTAATTGTCGTATTGTCCTTAGAGTATTTGATACTATTTGAGATTAGATTACTTAGAACCTGTAATATTCTTCTCCTATCGCATATCAAAAGAGGTAAATTATCTTCTATATTAGTTATTATTTCAATTTTCCTAGTATTAAATCTAGCTAAATTAACCTGAATTGCTTCTTTTATTACGTCTTGGACCGTTGTTAGATTATTTATTATTTTAAATTTACCTTCAATAATTTGATTCTCGTCAAGTATATCGGTAATGAATTCTAGAATTGCTTTGGAGTTGTCATATATTCCTTGCGCATATTTTTTATACGCTAGGGGCACCTCTCCAAGAAATTCTTTTGTTATCATTTCAGAGCCAGTAAGAATAAAACCAAGAGGAGATCTAATTTCATGAGCAGTAAACGCTAAGAAATTAGTTTTTGCTTTAGTCGCACTTTCCGCGACGATAGAGGCTCTTTCAGCTTTTGTTCTGAGAAAAGTTTCTCTTCTATATATGAAAATTATTGCTGCTAAGGATAGAGAAGCAAAGACACAAATTAAGATAAAACTCTTAGCTAGGTCAGCGATTATATCTTTCTTAATAAGATTACTATCAATATTTACTACCAGTGTGAAGGGTAAGTCACCTAATGGCTTTATAAAGTAATTCAAGCCATTTATCATATCAAGATACGCAAAATCAGTTATTACTTTTTCTTGTGATGATAATGTTTGCAATGCCCCGTTTAGATGCTCTTCAAATTCTAAGTCTTGGTTAATAAGATTGTGTATTATTGGTTTGGATTGCGCGACTATTTGAAGCTCTTTATCTAAAATAACAAAATTTGTATTCTGGTTTTTCTTTCTTGCATTAAGGCTTCTGATCATAGTATCAATGTCATAAGTAAGTATTATAGATCCTACATATTTTTTTGTAACTTTGTCAGAAATATTAGCAATGATTTTTAAACTGCTATCCTTACTGCGACTTTTTTTGTTATAAAAAACAATTCCATTTTCCCAGTTTGAATTATTTAATTCTGTAGCTTCTATTAAATCTTTAATGTAGTTTAACTTTTTAGGGTGAGATGTTATTCCAACGGTACTAGTGACGGTTTCAAAGAAATTGCTATTTACCCAGCTATATTCTTTCCACCCGAAGATTAGGTTGAAATATTGAGATTTAGAATGATCTTTTAGTATATTATGGATGTAACTAATATTCTTATAATTGCTTTGAATGTGATCTCCTATCAAATTTATAAAATGTCTAGAATAGTTTAGATGATCAGTAATTACAGTTTCCAATTGAGTTGATTCTGTATGTAAGTCTCTCAGAATTTGATCTTTTTTGCTAGCATAAATATACATAAAAGACACTAAAATAATAATTACAACAATAATAATAATACCAAACGTAATCATTTGAATAGCTACGTTCTGATCTACAGAGTCTGTATTATCGTAACCACCTGTTTTTTCCATAAATCAATTTGGTTTTTTTATTTAATAATATAGA
>CANNHR010000043.1 GCA_947505405.1 Rickettsiales bacterium | reverse complement strand
ACCATACTGCTTGAATGGATTCCAGATACTAAGTCTCATTACGCCCTAAAGGGCTATTCGACGTAAGTTCTGGAATGACGGCTTACTCATATTTTAATGCGGTGGCCCTGTTTGGGTATCGGTAACTGAGGCCGAGAAGCAGTCAATTAAGTTTAAGGCCTATTCCACTACAGAATGCGAGCTGAGAACCATGACGATTTGTTTTCCTTCCATCTTTGGTTCGGATTCAATTTTAGCAATAGAGCCTAAATTTTCTAGAATTCTATCAAAAAGCTCTTTACCTTTATCTTTGTGAACAATCTCACGCCCCTTAAACCACAGAGAGATTTTTACTTTATCTCCATCTTCAAGAAACTGCCTGATTTTTCTCAATTTAACATCTAAGTCACCTTGACCAATATTGACTTTGAATTTCATTTCTTTTAAAGAAACTTTTTTCTGCTTCTTTTTGGACTCTTGCTGCCTTTTTTTAGCATCATATTTGAATCTACTAAAATCAAGTATCTTACAAACAGGGGGTTCTGCATTTGGAGAAATTTCTACAAGATCGAGCCCTGCATCAGCTGCCATTTGCATCGCTTTTTGCAAAGTAACAATACCCATCATTTCGCCTTCAGAATCAACCAACCGCACTTCCGCCGCCTTAATTTCCCTATTAGCTTTAGGAAATTTACTTTTTTTAATCTCAGTTATAAGAGTTTCTCCAAAAAAATTAATAAATGTATTGTAACCTAACCAAAATACTTCTTATTATCTGCTAAAACCAGAACTATCAACTCGCCTATACTAATTGTCTTTTGCTCATCTGAGCCAAGATATCGTAGTGTAACAGTTTCACTTTCTTGTTCTTTTTTACCTACAACAGCAATAATAGGTACTTTTAAGTTAGAGAAATTTCGTATTTTATAATTCACTTTTTCCCTTGAAATGTCAAGCTCAGATCTAATCCCAGCATCAATAAGTTTAGCATTCAATGTACTTAGATAGGCATCTTGATCATTTGTGATACCAACAAGAGCAACTTGAGTAGGTGCAAGCCAAAGTGGGAACTTTCCAGCATATTCCTCTATTAAAATTCCGATAAATCTCTCAAAGGTACCAATGATTGCTCTATGGAGCATAACTGGTCTCTTTTTTTCTCCTCCTGCAGCCACATATTCAGCAGATAGCCTTTCTGGTAGAACAAAGTCTACTTGGAAAGTGCCGCATTGCCAGTCCCGGCCAACTGCATCGGTCAAAACAAATTCAAGCTTTGGACCATAAAATGCTCCCTCGCCTGGGTTCATTTCATACTCAAGCCCAGCTTCTTCAACAGCATCCTTGAGAGCTCGTTCAGATCTATCCCAGACTGAATCTTCGCCAGCTCTAATGTCTGGTCTATCAGAAAACTTAACTTTGATTTTTAAAAAGCCAAAATCTTTGTAAACTTCAAGTAAAGATCTACAAAACTCTACTGTTTCTGTGGTTATTTGGTCTTCGCTGCAAAAAATATGCCCATCGTCTTGAACGAAATTCCGCACACGTAGCAACCCGTGCAAACCGCCAGAAGATTCATTACGATGGCAAGAACCAAATTCGGCCATACGAATTGGTAAGTCTCTATAACTCTTCGTCCCGTGGTTAAAAATCTGGACATGACATGGGCAGCTCATGGGCTTTAGCGCATAAGTTCTGTCCTCAGTTTCAACTGTAAACATATCTTCTCTAAATTTTTCCCAGTGCCCTGATGCTTCCCAGAGCTTTCTATCAACCATTACAGGTGTTTTAACTTCAATATAATTCGCTTTTTGTAATTTTCTTCTTATATAGTTTTCAATGGTACGATATAGATTCCACCCTTTTTCATGCCAGAATGCCATGCCCTGTGCCTCTTCTTGAAAATGGAATAAATTAAGCTCTCGTCCAAGCTTTCTATGATCTCTTTTTTCAGCTTCTTCTAGCCTATATAGATGCTCATCAAGCTGTTCTTTTGTTGCCCAAGCAGTACCGTATATACGCTGCAACATTTCGTTATTACTATCACCTCGCCAATAAGCTCCAGCAACTTTCATTAGCTTGAAATGCTTAATTCTTCCAGTGGATGGACAATGCGGCCCACGACACAAATCGACAAAATTACCCTGACGATATAGGGTTATTGTTTGATCCTTTGGTATGGACTCAATGATTTCCGCCTTATAATACTCACCCATTTTCTTGAACATCTCGATGGCTTCATCTCTCGTACATTCTTCTCTGTTAAAAGTTTCATTGCGCTTTACAATCTGATGCATCTTAGCTTCAATTTTTTCAAGATCATCTGTTGTAAACGGAACGCTTCTAGCGAAATCGTAATAAAACCCATCTTTAATTGCTGGCCCGATTGTTACTTGTATATCAGGGAAAAGCTCTTTAGCAGCTTCTGCAATAATATGAGCTGCATCATGCCTAATAATTTCCAAAGCTTCCGGATCGCTTTCCGTAAGTATTCTTAATGCACAATCTTTATATATCGGTAAAGATAAATCTTTAAGATCTCCATCAATAGACACCACCATTGCATACTTTGCTAGTGATTTTGAAATCGAAGAAGCAATTTCAGCTCCGGTTACGCCCTTGGTAAACTGCTTCTTGGAACCATCGGGAAATGTTATATTAATCATGTTATTGTAATTATGAGTTTTAACTTGATATATTTAGTAGATTTTATATCCTTTTGTCAATAAATAACATCTTTTAGACTACTATGGTAAACATTCCGCATTGGCCACAAGTTCCTATCTGGAAAATACCAGGTAAGCTTGACTTGACAACCACTTTTCGCTTGCTTAGAGCTCTTGGCAATCCTCAAAATTCACTTCCACCAACTATTCATGTTGCTGGCACGAATGGAAAGGGTTCCACAGTTGCTATGCTAAAAAGTATTTTTATGCAGGCTGGTTACGTAGTTCATGCTTATACCTCTCCCCATCTTATCGAGTTCAATGAGCGAATTAGCCTTAATGGTAGCTCTATATCAGACGCTCAACTGAATTTCTTTCTTGAACGTACCAAGCAAGCCGCAGAAAAAGAAAATATCCAACCTACTTTCTTTGAAGGCACCACGGCAGCTGCGTTTTTAGCTTTCTCCGAAACAAAAGCAGACATATTGCTTTTAGAAACCGGCCTTGGAGGTAGGCTTGACTGCACAAATGTAATCTCATCTCCACTCGCTACAATAATTACCCCAATTTCTATTGATCATACCGAATTTCTTGGTAAAGATATAAGACAAATCGCTAGTGAAAAAGCTGGAATTATAAAACCAAATGTACCTTGCATTATTGGCCCACAAACTCCAGAAGTATACGAAATTCTTCTGACGAAATGCTTCAACCGGAGCGCTCCTTCGTTTTGCTATGAATACGACTTTGGCGCCAAAAAAACAGATACTGGATTTAAATATTTATCACAAAAATATAATCTTGACCTACCACGCCCCAATTTACTTGGCGATCACCAAATATTTAACGCAGCAACAGTTATAGCTGCTACCATGCTTGTGAATCATGATTTTCAAATTACCACGCCACAAATCGCTAAAGGATTAACCGCAATAAGTTGGCCAGGCCGTATCGAGCAAGTATCAGACGAAAAAACAAACAAACTTACTGGTCGCAAAGACATTCAAATATATTTAGACGGAGCACATAATGACTCTGGAGCGCTCAGTCTATCACACTGGGCTTTGGAAAATTTGCAAGGACCAATATATTTGATACTAGGTATGACAAGAAAAAGAAATGCTACAACATTTTGTAGTCATTTTAAAGATATTGTAAAAAGTGGAGTTACAGTAGGAGTTGAGTCCGAACCATCCAGCTATAACGCAAGTATACTAGCGGAAAGCGCCAGCAAAAGTGAAATTGATTTTACTTCTGCAGATTCGCTCCAGGATGCTATCGATTCTATAGTTACTAGTAGCAATGCTTCAGCAACAATTATCATTACTGGCTCGCTTTTTCTTATCGCTGACTTCCTCAAGTTGTAATGCTAATACCAATCGCTCACTTTAATTGGACAAAAGAATTTTTTTACGGAATTTGCGTGCTCACGTATTTAGTATACGCTGCGCGCGCTCACCGCTCAAATTTCATTTGTCCAATTACTTTGAGACGATTGGTATAATAACTTGAGTTTGGCGTAAGAAAATAGCAAAAAAGCACAAATTGGTGGATGATTTTTGCCATTTTCTTACATCAAGCTCAGGTTAATAACATAAAAAACACACAATTGACCATTATTCGTCAAATCATATTTTAATTTTTGTGTAAAATGCTTGACCCTAGGGGAACTAAATATATAAACTCAATGTTGTGGTTAATTCTTATTTAATAATTATTTGAGGTGTACTAGGATGAATTTCACAAAATTTCAAATTGAACTTAATACTGATCTTGCATGGCGTTTAGTATTGTTATTCGCTGCGATGTGCATAATCATTACTGCTGGCGATGTCGCTCTTGCAGCCCCCCCAACAGCTACGGATAACGATGTAGTTGGACAAACATTATGCAGATTGGTTGAAAACCTTTCCGGCGGTATCGCAAGAGGTATTGCAACAATTGCTATATTCTCCGTTGGCGTCGGTTTATTCCTTGGTAAACTTAATTGGGGTATAGCTGCTGCCACTGCTGCTGGTGTTGGCATCATATTCAGTGCACCTAAATTAGTTGCTTTCTTAAGTGGCGATGCTGATAATGCAACTTGTGAAACAGGAGCATAAATTGCACCTTTAATTAAGTAGGGCTTGAACTACTTGACTTAATAAGAATAAGAAAAAGTAGGTGGCTTTTTGTAAAGCTGCCTATTTTTTTGCTCATGGAGCTTAGTTTTACTGGTCTTTGGTAATCGTTCACTGTATAAGAGTAGTCTACAAGATTTTTTTAATACCTAAAAACGAGCTATGTTAAGAATTTTAGTTAACACTTTATTATCCACAAATTTTGGTATGATCTCAGTGCCCAGGATTAACCGTATAAAAGAATTTTACGGCGGACTATGGCGCTCACCTGTATTGTCTCAAAACTTTATTATAATATTATTGGCATTACTTTACTCGCCAACAATGACTTATGCGTCTTTTCAAGAGGTTGTAGATATTGAAGCAACAAAAGTTGATTATCATGATTTTTATGAAAAATTTACAGTTGTTGGTCAGTCTATAGCAGAAAATAGCAGAACCTATTATGCTAAAACCGCAGGAAATATTGACTCAATAGCAATCACTCAAGGCCAAGAAGTAAAAAAGGGTGACGTACTACTTACTATCGAGTCACAAATTGCCGAAGCCACAAAAACTAAGGTAGGAGCATCCTTTGAATCTGCCAAAAGTACATATGACCGAGATTTTTCTCTCTGGAAAAAGAAAATTATAAGCAAAGAAGTTCTAGACAAATCGAAAGTAGCTTTAGAAACTGCCAAAATGGATGTAGCCACTGAGAACGACAAATATCAGAATATGATAATTACAGCGCCGTTTGATGGTACTATTGGAGTGCTACATACACAAGTGGGTAAGGATACAAAAATAGGAGATTATCTTTTTACTATAATTGCCGCAGGTGAAAAAATTATATTTGCAGAACTTCCAGAGTCACTTAACGGAAAAATCAATAACGACTCGAATGTTTCAGTAAAAGATACCAGTAACACTAAAGTAATGGGTCGTGTGGTTGCTATATCAAGTTATTTAAACGACAACGGGACTATTACTGCAAAACTATCTTTTCCGCCGACTACTAAAATACTACATGGAAGTTACGTTGAAACTGAGATCATTTTTGATCGTCACAAAGGCCTTGCGCTTCCTGAAAAAGTTGTACTTAAAAATAACAAAGGAAATTTTGTTTATAAAGTAGGCAAAGATACTAAAGTTAAACAAGTTTATGTAACAACAACTACTAGGTCTGATAACTTAATCGAAGTTTCCTCCCCAGAGCTTCAAGCAGAAGACTTGGTAGTTCTTGAAGGATTAACTAAAGTATATGAAGAGGCTTCGGTACGTTTAATTGAAGCTAAAACTAAAAAACAAAGTAATTAAGGTCATGCAATTACCTGAAATTTGTATTAGAAGACCAGTTTTTACTATAGTACTAAGCTTGATAATTTTGTCATTAGGGTCAATCTTTTTCACTAAGTTGCAAGTAAGAGGAACTCCTAACATCAACCCACCGCTAATCACTGTTCGCTCCGAATATTCCGGTGCTGACGCTTTGTATATGGAACGCCAAATTACTCAACGTATAGAAAAGGCACTCAAAACCGTAAAAAATCTCGAGTCAATCTCTTCTACAAGCGCTGTTGGTGAGAGCAATATTATGCTTGCATTTGATCTTGAGGCTGATATCGAAATAGCTCTGAATGACGTTCGCTCTATGATCTCAGACCTTGGTCAAATTTTTCCCGATGATATGAAGCCGCCTTCAGTTGCAAAAATGAATTCCGATGCTTGGCCTAGTCTCTGGATTAGTATAAATAGTTCAGTACATGATGAACTAGAGTTAACTAGAATTTCTGATAATGAAATAAAATCTGTTTTGGAAAAGCTTCCTACAGTTGGAAATTCAAGAATCTTCGGTGCTAGATATTACACTATGCACATTGAGCCACTTAACACTAAAATGTTTCAGCATAAATTGTCTCCATTAGATTTGGAAAAGTCTATTCGTCAGCAGAATAAAGATTATCCAGCAGGAGCGATCAAAACCGATGTTCGGAATTTCTCTTTAAAACTTAATGCAACTCTTAATTCTCCAAAAGAGTTTGAGAACATTATTGTCAAAAGATATCCCGATGGAACCATAATAAAGCTCAAAGATATCGCAAATATTAGACTTGAGCCACTTGAAGATGACGTCATATTGAGATATAACGGTAAGCAATCGCTAGCCCTGGGGCTAATAAAACAATCAACAGCTAATATTATCGAACTCTCCGATGCGGTCAAAGAAGAGTTGCCAAGAATTCAAAAGAACCTTCCTGCCGGTATAAAAATTGAAGTTGCATACGATGCAGCAATACCTGTAAAAGCTTCAATTAGCTCGGTTTATCACACAATTTTTGAAGCAATAGCTCTTGTTGCGGCAGTCATATATTTATTCTTAGGATCAGTAAGAATAACGCTAATTCCACTGGTAACTATACCAATCTCATTAATTGGCACATTTTCGGCGATGTATATGCTGGGCTTTACAATAAACACATTTACTCTCCTTGCTATGATCCTTGCAATTGGCTTAGTTGTTGATGATGCAATTGTTATGCTTGAGAATATATTCAGACATAACCATGAGCTCGGAAAACCACCAATGCAGGCTGCGTTTGACGCTTCAAAAGAAATCGGCTTTGCTGTAGTTGCCATGACTGTCACTTTGGCGTCTGTGTTTTTACCGATTGGTTTTATCGATGGTTTTTTAGGAAAACTATTCATCGAATTTGCTTGGACACTTGCTTTCTGCGTTCTGTTCTCAGGATTTGTGGCTCTAACTTTGACACCGATGATGTCAAGTCGCATGATCAAAACTAATAGCAGTAAACCTTGGTTTTTACAAAAATTTGACTATTACTTATTAAAAGTACAACTAACTTACATCCGCTCTCTTGGAAGTGCTCTTGATAACAAAAAGAAATTCTATTCTATTTGCCTTGCTTCTGTAGTAGTTCTCGTTTTTAGCTTTATCTATGTTAATAAAACCTTTGTACCCGATGAAGACCAAGGATTCTTACAAGTCTTTTTTACTGGGCCAGAGGGCTCTAGTGTATCATCCACACTTAAAACAGTTTTAGCAGCTGAAGAAATGTTAAATAGTACTGAAGGAATTCTGGGTTACTTTGAGGTTATTGGATGGGGTGGAGGTGATAGCGCTATGGCCTTCGTACCTTTAAAAGATTGGAAGAAACGATCTAAATCTCAGGCTGATATACAACAAGAACTAAATCAAAAATTTTCAAAAATTCCTGGCATGTCAATATTTGCAGTTAGCCCACCATCAATAGATGGGGGTGGTGGCGGTAACAAAGCAATCGAATTTACTATTCAATCCTCGCTTGAATACTCTGATCTTGACCTGATTTCTCAACTATTTCTGGACCGAATGAATAAGAACCCAATTTTTGTAGATTCAGAACGAGACTTTAAAGCGTCAACACCTACTTTAGATATTATAGTTAATAGAGAGAAGGCTTATAGATATGGGGTTGATATTGAAACAATAGGAAAAACTATCCAATATTTGATAGCTGGCAGGCGAGTCGGTGACTTCAGAATGGGAAATGATATTTACGATGTTATAATCGGTTATGATATGAAAGATAAAAGCGATCCAGCAGACATAAAAAAGATATTCGTAAAAAATAACGAAAATAATATATTGCCGCTTGAGTCTGTTGCTGATGTTAAAGAGACAATAACTGTGAAAGAATATAGTCACTATAATAATTCAAGATCTATAAAAATCAGCGCTGATCTTGCTCCAGGCAAAAATCTTAATGATGCGGTTAAAGTGATCGAAGAAATCGCAAAAGAAGTTATAGATACAAATAAATCGAAGTTAGAGTATCTAGGACAAATTAAACAAATGGAAGAATCTAGCGGCGATACACTTATCACGTTCTTGTTTGCTCTCTTGTTCATATTCCTGGTCCTATCAGCTCAATTCGAAAGCTTTGGCGATTCTTTATTGATCTTAATGGCGGTCCCATTTTCTATAACTGGAGGAGTGCTTGCACTTCTTATATTTAACGATACTATAAACATGTATAGCAATATTGGCCTAGTTACGCTTATTGGCCTGGTTACCAAAAACTCTATTATGCTAGTTGAATTCACCAATCAGCTTCGCCATGAAGGGAGAAAAATTTCTGAAGCAGTAATCGAGTCGGCAAACCTTCGCTTGCGCCCGATTCTCATGACAAGTATCGCTACCATATGCGGGGCAATCCCTCTAGTTTTAGCCAGTGGAGCTGGAGCTGCATCTCGCAATTCTATAGGCTTAGTAATTATTGGTGGGATGCTGCTTGGTACTTTATTCACAATTTTTGTAATTCCTGTTTTATATCAGACATTTAAGAAAGAAGATCACGCTTTACTTAGTACAAAATAAAAGGCATTGTTAAACAAGTTTATAGATATAAAAATAGTGTTTGAGCAAATAGCTACACCGTCATGGCAGGCAGTATAAAAGTCATCCCGGGCTTGACCCGGGATCTCAGGCAATGGAAGGAAATGCTAAGTAACAGAAGAAGATCCTGAGTCAAGCTCAGGATGACTAAACGAAGGCAGGCGCAGCCCCAACAAGTTCAGGATGACCCTTCTGGCTCATCGCCTTCCAGGCTCCTTGCCATGACATGACGGGTTTTTGCAAAAACACTATTAGACTTCTTTCCAAACTCGCTAATGAAGAGCAAGTGCTAGGAATCCACGGAACGGAAGACCGCAGCGTACTTAAGGTACGTGAGGATCTGAGTACCGGAATGACGACGCAATTGCCTTCAGTAGTAGAGTTTGGAAAGAAGTCTATTGATGAATTATCTATACTTGTTTAGCAATACCAGGATGCGAATGTGCAAAAAATTGCATCTGTAAAAATTAATTTGAGTAAATAGTTTAATGAGAATTCTCGGTATTGATCCTGCACTAACATGCCTTGGTTGGGGAGTGATTCACTTAAATTCTCCAAAAATACATTACGTATCTAGCGGTATTATAAAGACCATTGTTAAAACTCCTCTTCATACCAGGCTTGCTCACATAGTAAGTTCAATTGAACAAGTGATTGCTCTATATAAACCAGAAGCAATAGCAATGGAAGAAACTTTCGTAAATGTTAATGCAATGTCCTCGTTAAAGCTTGGTTACGTTAGAGGTGCATTAATGTCGGCAATAGGAAAAACTGGCTTACCTTATTACGAATTCCTCCCTAATAAGATCAAGAAAACAATAGTGGGAGTTGGGCATGCGGAGAAAGAACAAGTCAAGCATATGGTGAGGATGATAATGTCTGGTGATATGGATCACATAACACTCGATGAATCTGATGCTTTAGCCGTCGCTTATACGTGCCTGGTACATCAAAAACAATCATAATATGTGACTTTTTTATCGAAAAAGACATATAGCTATAGTATTTATTAATAGTTAACAAATACTATACTTTACTTTTTATTTACATGTTATATCCTGGCTGGGATAATTGGCGCTATTTTGTGTATGCCTACCAAATTCGCTTTATGTTTAATTTAAAATTTAGAGATAACTTTTTATGACAAAAAAACTACTTTTGACTACTGCTTTGGTATCAGCGCTTTGCTCGGCAACACCAGCTAATGCTGCTATTTTTGAAATTGTGTATAATGGAAACAATAATTATACTTTTGACGGGGCTCAATATCCTAGTCTTACTGCTTTAGGCACAGAATTTACAACGCGTATCCAAGCAGGGAGAATTGTTCTAGCAAATGATGATATTACAATAAAAAAAGATACACAAAAAACTTTTTTTACTGATTTAATTAACAATAAGAATAACCTTCGTGATCAGTTTGCTCCGTTAGTAGCCACTGTTTCGGGTGAAAATCTAGCTGAGGTGACTCAATATCTAAACGAATTAGCCAGCATTCTATCGTCACTGCCCTTAGACATGCAGAATGAGCTATTTAGTACGGTAGATTTTGATGACATCGGTGAATTTGATATAGACGAGTTACGAGATGAACTTGCGTACATAAAAGGTACGGGAGGGGGAGGAGTACAAAGCTTTGCTATACTAAAAGAAACCACTAAACAAACTAACTCAAATTTTAGTACGATAGAGGCTAAGCTTTCTTCCGAGAATGCTAATATAAGACAACTTATTGCTGAAAGAAACGCCTTGCTTGAGACAGCAACTCTTTCTACAGAGCAAGCCGCTAGATTAGATACAATATCCAAACAAATCGCTTCTCTTGAAGAGTTTGTAGCTGTAAGGAATTCTAAAGAAACTCAAGAAAATCTTAAGCAACGTATTGCCAAAATCGAGCAAGCAGCGAATTCAAAGGAAAACAATGCCTTGAAAGCAAAAAGCCTAGCTGATTTAAACGAATTAAAAAGAAATATTGATAGATATTTGGTCAGAGATGTTAAAGACGCAACTAAAGTGCCTGACGTACAAAAATCAGATAGTGCAGTTTCAGAAGGTTTAATGAATTCTTTGCTGGCATCAAGAGGAGTTGTTGACTCTAGGATTGGTGGTTTTTCTGCTGTTTCTGCTGGTGACTTAATGCAAACTTATGGTGTTTGGGCTCAAGGAAACATATCAAGAGGCACTCAAAAAGCATATGGTAACGCACCTGGATACAAATTCGATCAGAAAGGAGTTACAATCGGTGCTGACACGGGAGACGAGACTCTTCTTGGTATGGCATACTCGTTTTTTATGAATGATATAAAAAATAAAGCTAATACTTCTAATAAAGAAGACGTGAAATCTCACATTTTTACTGTTTATGGTAAGTTTGACCTTACTGATGAAGTGTTCTTGAGCGGACAAGGTCAGTATGGTAAGTCTAACATCAAGAAAAAAAGAGCTACTGGCGATATTGCAAACAATATAGCTAGTGCAAAAACTGATGCTGCTTCTATGGCTGCAAAACTTGAGGTGGGCTATGATTATGAAGTTGCTCCACAAGTGCACATAGTACCTACCGTCGGTGCTTCTTATGCCAACATCAAAATTGATGGTTATAAAGAAACTGGTTCTGGCTTAAACAGAGAAATTTCTAACAGAACAACTAACAGGACTTCTGGTCTAGCTGGAATTACTGCAAAATATGTTGCTGATATGGGTTCAATGAAAGTTATTCCTGAAATTCATGCGAATGTGGATTATGCTTTCAGCACTAAGAACTCGGCTACTTCAGTTACAATCATCAACGGTATTGCTCCTATTGCTACACCTTCAGAAAAGGTTGCAAAAGGTTTTTACAATCTTGGTGGATCACTAAAAGCAATTCAATCAGATATGTATGAAATTTCTGCTGGATATGATTTTGGTCTAGCTAAAAAATTCCAATCCCACACTGGAACCTTAAAGCTAAGAGTTAATCTATAGTCTTTAACTTTTAGAGTTTGATACAAAAACAGCGTCCAGAATCTGGACGCTGTTTTTTTTAGATATGGGTTAGCCCATGACTAATGATAGTCATGACGAAGGAGCATAGCAACTGTGGCCATTGTAAGTCTATAAGTATGTTAGAATATATATGAGGTCAATATAAATTAATAGAATCTATTACTTGTGAGATTGATGCTTTAATAAAAGAGGATAAAGCACTGCAAACTAAAAAAGATATGCTACAAACTATTCCCGGCATAGGTAAAATTGTAGCTAATGAGCTTATAGTTTTTGCTACCTGAACTTGGTAGCTTGAATCGCAAGCAAATAGCATCTTTAGTAGGTGTTGCCCCAATGTCTAATGATAGTGGTAAATATAGTGGCTATAGGCGTACCGGTCATGGCCGTAATTTTATAAAACCTATGTTATTTACTGCTGCTATGGCTGCTAGAAATTCTAAAACAAAAATGAAAGAATTTTATGAACAAATGATCAATCGAGGAAAAAAGAAAATGGTTGCACTGGTAGCTTTGATGCGTAAAATAATTGTCATTGCAAATGCTAAGTTACGTGATTTACAAGGTAACAAGGTTGCAGTAAAAATTTAAACCGCAATTATTTAAATTTTTACTGCACAACATAGTTGATGACGGTGTAACAATAATCATTACTTTCTCTCATTTTAATGGTTGGACAAAATAACCAAATTTAATTGCAGTTTTATCAAAAGAATACGTAGCATTACAACCAACATTATTGTTCACAAGGCTGATAATAATGTCAGAAAGATCGGCGGTGCTAGATCTTTCATATTCAACCATTGATTGAGTTAGCAACTGGTGATTATCAAAAGCAAATTCTGGAGTTTGAAGAATTAGTTTTAATACAGTTACTATTTGCTGAATATTATATTTATAACCCTTCTCTAATACCCAAACTAATTCACATAATACTATATTATTAATATAGATGCTTGACTCTTGTTCGTTATATTCTGCAAATAATGCTGCTACTTGATTACTTTGTTCTATATCGTCATTAGTCAGATATCTGACTAATATGTTTGTATCAATTCCTATCATCTTTTTCTTTTATAATATTATTCATTTGTTCAATAGTGAGGGCTTGTTTAGGTTTAGGTAAGATTCCTTTTAAATCAGATAGTTTATTATTTATTGGCATTAAAAGTATGTAGTTATTCTGTATTACAAATTCCAATCTACTACCAGTAGATAAATGCAGCTCTTCTCTAATATCATGCGGAATTGTTACTTGCCCCTTACTAGTTAGCTTAGAAAAGTTATTATTAATCATAATTGTAATATATAATTGTTATATAGATATATTCATTATATAAGTAAGGAATATTAAATGCAAACCATTATATTATTTAATTAGATGTTATAATGAGTAAAAGTAAGGAATCATGAAAATAGGCTTTAAACGCCAGTTTTGGATAAGAGAGATGCACAATTTTAGGCAGTTTTTTAGCGAAAAATATACGTTTTTTGATAAAATAGCTTACCCTATTTTGAGAAAAATGTGTTTTTTACAGCAAAAAAGCGACAAAATAACGCGTGCTTCGTTATCCAAAACTGGCGTTTTAAGAGTCAAATGGACAAACTTTATATTGGTAAAACAAATCTAAATGTAGCACCAGATTTACCATCGCTCTGGGCCTTGATCTCTCCACCATGAGCTTCAACAGCAGATTTACACAAGGCAAGTCCAACTCCACGCCCTTCCGCTTTAGACTCAGTATTTGATCCCATCTTAAATGGTGTGAAGATGTCACTAAGTTCAAGAGGTGGTATACCTTTGCCTTGATCAATAATCGTAAATATTACCTGCCCATCTTGTTTTTTTACTATAACTTTGATTAACCCTGTTTGGCTAAACGAGATAGCATTAATTACCAAATTATCTACTGTCTGACGTATATAATTAGGGTCAACTGCA
>CANNHR010000042.1 GCA_947505405.1 Rickettsiales bacterium | reverse complement strand
TGCAGTTGACCCTAATTATATACGTCAGACAGTAGATAATTTGGTAATTAATGCTATCTCGTTTAGCCAAACAGGGTTAATCAAAGTTATAGTAAAAAAACAAGATGGGCAGGTAATATTTACGATTCTTGATCAAGGCAAAGGCATACCACCTCTTGAACTTAGTGATATCTTCACACCATTTAAGATGGGATCAAATACTGAATCTAAAGCGGAAGGGCGTGGAGTTGGACTTGCCTTGTGTAAATCTGCTGTTGAAGCTCATGGTGGAGAGATCAAGGCCCAGAGCGATGGTAAATCTGGCGCCACCTTTAGATTTGTTTTGCCAATATAAAGTTTGTCCATTAAAAACAGGCATAGGCTAGCAGTTTTAAAAGGCCTGTATCTACATGCAATTAAATTTGGTTATTTTGTCCAGCCATTAAATGAATAATAGTAGTGGCTAGTAATAGAATTAATTATTTCTATAAAATATGGGCTAGGGATGAATATATATCAATAAAAGGTGCCCATATTGGTTTAAAACAATACGGTATAGTTGCTAAAAAAACAGACCCAATAATTAAGGTAGAATAACCTCCTTGAGATAAGTGGTATGGTATAGTAAAAGAAACTAAGGTAAAACTTAGCCCTGATACTATATTCAAAAACAAAACTCCAACAAACACTGATGAAGATGAAGAGTATAATTTTCTAAATAATTTTAACATATCTCATTACCATATCTAGTTTTACTGTAGGTTTAAACTTTATCTGCACTAGGGCTCTTAAATAAATTTTAGCGTATTCAATTTGTTTTGCATATATTAGCGATATGAATTAATCTTTAAAAGATAAGTATAGATTGATTGAAATGGCATGGTTATATCTTTTAATCGCTGGAATATTTGAAATAGCTTGGGCAATATGCATAAAATATTGTGAGGGGCTAAAAATTACTCTTCCCCTATTTTTAGTAATAATTTTGATGAGCCTTAGTGTAATTTTTCTAGGACTTGCCGCTAAAACTATTCCTATGAGTATTGCTTATGCAATATGGAGTGGGATTGGAATAATAGGGGTATTTGCTTATGGTGTATTAATACTTAAAGATTCCATTTCCCCTAGTGGTATTGCTTTTGTTGGCATGATATTAATAGGGATTATTGGTTTAAAACTAGGAATTAAATGATGTTTTAATTACTTATACACAAGTACTGTATATATACAAATAAGGTATCATTCTCGCGCAGTTCCTTACAGAATCCCCATGTTGGCTTTGCTTGCCTCAACTTATAAGCTTTGCCAACGGAATAAAATGTGCTAGGCTGAAAGCAGGCGAAGTCCAACCAAGTCTAAAACTACTTCGAGATAGGTTTTTTAAGACCAGCCATCACCCAATAGCTTTGAATAGCATATTGAAGAAATTTATCTATATCAGAGCTTCTAGCTTTTGGTTTCAATATAGTGTGGATATCTTCTACTTTTCTAAAAGGTAGTCTCAGGCCTTTATGGAAGTAATAATCGCCACCAACTTCTGCATTAAGATAAACATCATTTTCACCTACTAGACAAAATAATATTTCATCCTTATGTATACCTTGGGCCCCGGCTTCATTTTGAACAATCAATTTACCCATGGGTTCAAGCACAGATAGAATCCTTTCCAGGGTAGACTCAGTATGTTCTGGTTTATCCATGCTTCCTCATATACTAATTTATATTTTAGTCTAATAACCAATATATGGTTATTGGCTATTAATTACTGTCTTAGGAAATAATTATCTATAACTAAAATTGAAGAATTACGGAATCATGGTCCTTATTTATCAATAGACAGCTCATAGTGTGTTTGAGTAAATAAAATAAATTTCTCTTATAAACACAAAAGTTGCTTTGTCTTCCAATACATGTAACAATGATCTCTCTTTTTTTCCAGTTAAAATTTTAAAAAACTTACTTAATTATCAACCCAATGGCCCTTCTCATCTTTATGGTATTTTTTCTCAACTGCTGACCAAGCCACTTTATGAGCTACTACCTCTCTTGAATCTATACCTCGTCTTTTAGAGGGCGATGCATATTGCTCCCAAGCATGATTAAAAGCTTCTCTATAAATATCTTGCCCATGTTTAGGTAAATGATCCTGCACTCCTTTTGGTAATTCTTTATTATCTGAATATGGCATATAAACCTCCTTATCTACCAGTTGAACCTCTATACACACTGTTTTGGCCCTTGTATTCTAGATTCTCTTACCATACGAAATAGAGGTCAAACCCCCTGCTCTATTAAAAACCTTTACAATAGTAATTATTAGTTATCTTAATGGTAATATAATAAAATTACTAGTTCAACATAAATTTATAAGAAATTAGTGGAACGACTTTGGATAACTAACATTAAGCTTTACGTGACCTTCTAGGCCTATTGTTTTGATAGAAAAATAAATTTGATACCCCAAATTAAGAAGCGAGAAATTAATTTATAAAGAAGGAAAAAGTGATTTTAATTCATACTAAATTTATGTATTAAGCACACGCTACGGTCTTCCAGTCTATATGTTCCTAGCACTTGCTCTTTAGTAGCGAGTTTTGAAAGAAGTCTATTGAAGAATCCATTAAAAATATCGTATCAGGTAAAAAAGAAGTGATATACAATGATATAAGAAATGACAAAGGTGAAGTTGTTGCTAGATGGAGAATTGGGCTCTCTTATCGTTAGAGCTAAAAACAGTGCTGATAGAAGAAAACTCACTAAGTTAGTTGAATATTTCCTAAACACTTAAAGGTACAGTTAAAGTTGAAGTACCCAGAATTAGAGATCGTGACAGTAATTTAGCTCTATGTGGATACCTAAACATATAAGAAGAACAGCTACACTGGATGTATGGGTACCGATCCCATATTTGGATGGTATCTCCACAGGAGACTTTCAAAGGGTACTGGAACCTATTCTAGGTAAGGAAGCAAGTCACTTGTCTCCTGCGGTTATTTCCAGATTAAAAAGTCAGTGGGTAGATGATTACAAAATGTTTTTGAAGCCTGATTTAAGTAACAAGCAATATGTTTATTGGTGGGTAGACGGTATATATTTAAGCGCCAGAATGGAACAGGAAGAAACTTGTATGCTGGTAATAGTTGGCGCAGATAGCAATGGTAAGAAGGAGCTGGTTGGATTGATTGACGGATTTCGTGAAAGCAAGGAAAGTTGGCTTGAGTTGTTATGGGATCTAAAATCACGCAATCTTGAATATTCACCCAAACTTGCTATAGGTGATGGTAGCATAGGATTTTGGGCTGCTATTTCAGAAATATATGAGGATACAATATAGCAAAGATGCTTGGGACATAAAACTTGTAACATTCTGGATAAATTACCAAAGAGCTTGCATGCCAGGGCTAAATCACAATTACATGAAATTTATCTTGCCCCAACCGGAACTGATGCTGTAAAAGCATTTGATAAATTTATCAGTAATTACAAACTAAAATATCCTAAAGCTACAGGATGCCTGGAAAAAGGCCGTGATTCCTTGCTGACATTTTATTCTTTTCCGGCAGAACATTGGCAGTCGATCAGGACTACCAATCCTATTGAGTCAACATTTGCCACAGTAAGGCACAGGATGGTAAAATCAAAAAACTGCTTTTCTAGAGATACTGTAATTACTTGCGTATTCAAATTATTGTAGGAAGCTCAGAAACACTGGAAGAAATTTGTATGGATATCAGAGATTAGCTGATATCCTTAATCTGGTAAAATTTATTGATGGAATAGAGCAAAACATAATTTATGCGCCGCTTGATTTATGCCATTAAAATTTGACAATAGCTCTCAAAACGAGGTTAGTTGGCTCGACTGTAAAACAAGTACTGAAGGATTAGCAAACATTATCAAGAAGTATGTCAAAGGTGGGATGGCTTTAATGGTTAGAGGTACACCTAAAGCCGAAGCATTTATAGATAGAGAGGGTAACTCTCAATCTAATATCGAAGTTTACTTAAATGATATCAATATGCTTACCTATCCAAAGGAGGATAAAGAAGCAAAGTCGAAGACCGAGAAGCAAGCGGCGTATGTGAAGTCATCCCATCCAGTTGTAGAATTACGTGATAACGAAATACTATTTTAGGAGTAGGTATGAATAATATAATATTATACGTTATCTTTATTTGCTTTGTAGGCATTTTTGTATTTGTCCTAACTAGAAATGTCTCAAATGAACTACACGATTTAAATAGCAAAATAGATAAGAGTATAACTCAAGAGAGTTCTATCAATAGTGATGGAAAGCTACTTAAGAATTTTGTTGTATAGTTGATTATAGACCAGATGATTTCAAATATTTAAAAGAGAAAATAGAGCAAAAGTATGATTTTTTGTTTATGAAGTACCACACACGATTAGACTTATTAAAGCAGTGGAAAAATATTAAAGATACCCTTTCAAGTAAAAAAATATCTCAACCTAAAGTAAAAGATAAAAAGGCTAAAATAATAAACGAGGCTTCTTATGCAAAATCTTACGGAGTAGAGTTATCTCCGATACAAGCTCTTGAAAGGTTTTATAAACTAAAAGCGGAGGAGAAGAAACAAAGATTGTTAGAAGAGATTAGAAACGTAGATTTGTTGCGATGATAATTGACTTCAATTACTGGATAATTATTTAATTTAAAGAGGAAAAAGGAATAGCTACAACTCCAATACAACCAATAGTTGATATATTGTTATCTAGTGTGCAACTGTTTTTAGTTACATACTATAGATAATTTCATGTTTTTCTTCATCCAATTAGACATAGTAGCTTGACTCTCGAGCAAATTGAGAAATTAAAGTAATCCTGAGTGAAAATCAATTTCAAGAGAACATAGATACCTTTAAAGTTAGATTTAAAGGTGGTAATAGTATCGATGCCGAACTCTTCACAAGAACCATCAACAATATTATAGAGCTAGTAAAGCCTTCTTGGCACGTGCAAATTGATCCTAACGCTTCTGTGCACTACGAAATCAAAAACAATCCCATTGCGACAAAAGGAATTTCTTTTGAAATCATTGTTTATGCAGTAGCAGAATACTCAAAGCCATTGCTTAACAAAGACAATAGCGATGAAATCAAGCAAATTAAATGATCATGAGTGATATAAGCGATTTATTGAATAATATGTTTTTATTTCGTTTTAAGTCCAGACATTATCCAATAACTTTCAGTAGCATATCGAAGGAAGTTATCTATGTCAGATTTTTCAGCCTTATGTCAACATAGCTTGGATGTCTTTTAATTATCTAAAAGGCAATCTAATGGTTTCATAGATAAAGTAAGCGTTATCATATTTGCCTGGGTTAAGATAAACATTATTTTTATTTAATTATTTATTAACTATTAATTGTTACAATGATTTACTGATTTTGTTTTACTTGATAATAGATTTATGTATTGAAAATGTTAGAAAATATTTATAACTCTTATTTTAACCCTCTACTCAACTTAACTCTTGAGCTCACATTATACCTTGCCACTTGTTCTATGTTTTCTATTATATATCTCTTGTTGATTAAGATGATAATGTGATATTTATTAATAACTTGCGAAAAATAAGAATGAAAAAATATTTTGTTAATACTAGGGGGTGTCATCAATTGCACAAAATTACAATAGAAGCCATATAGATAGCACCCAAAAAGTTCTGAACTGTTTTATCATAGCGTGTTGCAATAGCTCTATATTGTTTAAGCTTAGCAAAGAAGTTTTCAATCAAGTGCCGAGTTTGTAAGTATCTTTATCATAGTCCAAAAGATTTTGGCGGAATAATAGGCGTACATCCTTTTTCCTCAAGCTTTTGTCATCTCATCCATCAAAGCATCAGTACCTACCAAATCATGATCTTGACCTACTGTAAAATGAAAGCCTGTTGGATTTCCTAGTGCATTGCATGTAGCATAGATTTTTGTACTAAAGTCTCTTACGCTTTGTCCAATAGTTGAATCAATTATACTATACTCGTTATCTGTATCTTTATCCAAAATCTCAAAGATTTTCTTCTATACTTCCTGTCTTGCTCCATCTTGTATGACGAGTATGGATAACTCTAAAGTCTCCAAGGCATTCAGGAATATCCCGCCAAGGAATTCCAGCTTGGTAACGATATAAGACAGCTTCAACAAAAAGACGGTTATCTTTTGCTGTAGTTTCTACTGTATCCTCACGACCAGGCAACAAATCCTTGATTCAATCCCATTGATCATCACACAGAGCATATCGATGCATAGAGAAAAATCCTTATTTTTCTCTACCTCACATGATCTGGAGTTATATGTCAATTTAATTGATGACACGCCCTAATATCGGATAATCTTTTTGTAAGATTTGGTTCTATATAACTTTCTTTTTTTACTTATAATTGTATTTAAAAACTGACGAGCTGCTATGTCGTTCTCCATGATCCGTTTAAAAAGGGAATCATGCAGTAGATTTTTACTGGATTTTCTTTTCTTTGTTGTCATATTATTGGGTATTTCTACAAGAAGAGGCCAAATCCGACATGAGAGGGGTATATTTTTACCTTTGGCAAGGGGTTGCAAATAATAAACAATTGAAATTTATCCCAACCAAATGATTTTCTTTGACTTCGGCGGTTCAACCATTTGAACAATATTTTTACTGCTTGATATATAAAAAGACTCACTGCCTTAAAATTGTAAGTTACGCCATAATATTGGATATGACCTCTCAATTTACTGCAAAAGCTTTTCCATATAATAGGTAGTTTATGTTTGTCTTTCATGTCTCTGCACCAGTCATTTACTTTCTTTAGTTTGGTGCTTATTCGCTTACCGCAACTTTTTACCTTAGGTACTATGTTACCTTTCCTAGACTTTGCAAGATAGAAGGTAAAACCCAGAAAATTAAACGTCTCTTGCTTAACATTTTGAGACAAACTTCTCTTTGAAAATCTGACCATTTTGGTCTTTTCCTCATTGAGTTTAAGCTTATACTTCTCAAGCCGTTTTGTTAAAGCTATTTTAATTCTCCTGGCATCTTCCTCATACCTACAACATATCACACCATCGTCACAGTAACGGAATAATGCTACTGTTCCTTTGCAATGTTGTGTTACTACTTCTTCAAACCACTCATCTATAACGTAATGAGCAAAGATATTTGCAAGTACGGGGCTGACAATACTGCCTTATGCGAAGTAAAGTTCTGAGAGCAAGTAAACATAAGACTTCTTCATTCATTTACTTTGCATAATATCCAAGCTACTTTAGTTCTGACAACCAAGACAGTAGTGCTTGATCCTTACTCCAATCCGGAAGGTTACTTTCAATTAAATCGGGATAAGCATTTTCTATTGCCTTCCTTTTTACTTCAGTATCTACCCTGGCATAAATTTCTGTGGTCTTTAAATCAACATGACCAAGGAAGTCACGAATATATATAAGGTTTACTCCTGCTTGTAGTAAATGCATAGCTTTTGAATGACGAAACATATGAACTTTTACTTTAAAAGGTATTACAGTTGATGCTTTCCTTGCAGATGTAACATATTTAGATACAATGTAAGCAACACCTTCTTTAGTAAGTTTATGATGTTGGCTATTGATAAATAATGGGTATTCATTTTTCCAAGGTTTATCTAGCTTATTTTCTAGAATATAATTTTGTAATAAAGAAGTTGTATTCCTCATTATTGGCACTCTTCTGGTTTTATTCCCTTTACCAGTTAGTGTAATGATAGCAGGCGTTTGCAAAGTAACATCACAGACTCTAGTATCTATCAGTTCTTGTACTCGTGCTCCTGAATCGTATAGAATGCTCATTAGAGCAAGATCACGTCTACCCTTAGTACTATGTTTATCTGGTTGTTCTAGAAGTAGTTTAATTGCTTCCGGTGTTAGATGTTCTATTACAGCTTTTTTTGCTTTCTTAATGGGTATAGCAGTGACTTTCTGGAAGTTAAACATACCAGCAGGTTCTTCTGCTTGCACATATCTAAAAAACGAATGGATGCCTGCAAGTCTTTGGTTTCTGGTAGAGATACTACATTTTCTGTTAACCTCAATCCATTCCAAAAAATCAGTAATAAGTTCGCTTGAAAGAGCATTGAGTGTAATTTGTTCAGCAGAGATATTTTTCCTCTCCTGGCAGAAGTTAATTAAAAGCTTAAAGGTATCACGATAGGAATGAATAGTATTTTTGCTAACATTCTTTTGTGATGGCAAATAAACTGAAAGAAATTCAGTAATGTATTTTGCAAAATTAGTAGGTGCCATTATAATCTCCTTTTTCTAATTGTGGTATTATATCTAAGTATCTGCTTTCTATTTTTAGTATCATATTAGGAAACACATCTGCAGTCATACGTAAGTAATAAGCAGTTTCTTTGAATGAGTCGTGCCCCATATAGGTTTTAAGTACTGGAAAATATGCAGTTAGATCTTTTTCTTCCTCAACCCATTTTTTTAAACAATGAACAGCATAAGTATGACGAAAGTCATGGATACGAGGGCCATTCCCTTTGCCACCATGTGAGAGGCTAGCTCGCCATAGGAATCTACGGAAATTTTTATAAAGATTTCCTAGTGTCATTGGCTTACCACCAAGAGCAGGAAAGAAATAATCTTCTGCAACCTGATATTTATGTACTTTTTTCACAAAATCTCGACAACGTTCTGTAAGTGTATTGGACATAGGAACCAATCTACTATTATCTTTTTTAGAATGATTGATTGTAAGGACACCATCTTCAAGATTAACATTGGTAACTTTAAGAAGTCTTGCTTCTGATGCCCTTAGCCCACACATATAAATCATCCTAAAAATTATGGGCATAATGTGATGCCTGTACGGGAATTCATAGCAATATTTACATTTATCAGTTTCTGCAAAAAACCTTGCTAACTCAGATGTAGTATAAATATATGGCATATATTGTTTCTCTGTTGGATAATAGCCCTTTGGAAGGATGTAAGCTTCTAATCCAACAGAATCCAGATATTTAGCAAATTGTCTGATGATTGATGCACGAGAACATTGATTTGCTTGCGCTTCGTAAGTTTTTTTACCGCACCAGTCAAGCACAATTTCTTTGGTAAGAGCAGTAGCATTAGGATAATGGTCTAACACGAATCTATCGAAGCGTTTTAAATGCTTAGAGTCAGCATCATATTTGTACCCTATAGCTTGTTTTAGTTCTATATGATTTTGAATGTGGCTCTTAAAAGGACCTGTATAAAAAATATCATCCATGACTGTTAACCTCTTCAAATGAAATAGCGCATTCTTTCAGCTTTGCTATATTAACCTTCAAATAAACAGCTGTTGAATCTGGATCAGCATGACCTAAAATTTCTGAAATAGTAGTAAGGGGAGTATCTTGCTCAAGTAGAGTACTTGCCATAGTATGCCTAAGAGAATGCATTCCTCTTCTTTTTTTGAGAGTAGGAAGATGTGCTAGCTCCATGTATCTTTTAATGATCTGAGTTAAATGATCGCCTTCTGAAAAAGGCAAAAATGGAGCTAGATGTCTTACGAACACATATGAACTATCTATATTAGGGCGGCTATATTTAAGATAATCAATTATAGCCCATCCTACTTCTTGTGTTAGTGGCAAAGATAATGGCGTTCTAGTCTTTGACTGAATAAAAACTAATTTCTTGTCTTCCCAATTGAAGTTATCCATTTGAAGAGACTTAATATCTGTACAACGCATCCCTAAACAACATGCCAGCAAGATTATAGCATAATCTCTCTTGCCCTTAGGACTTCCTCTATCAATAGCTGCAATTAATTTTTTTAATTCATCTGTTGTCCATACTGAAGGAATCCGAGTTTGTTTTCTTGCTTGTACCATTGGCGTTTTTGCTGCAAAATCAGTAGCTACTTCCCCTATTTCCAAAAGGAATCGGAAGAAACTGCGCATGGAGCAAATATTTTGTTCTACAGTTTTATATGTATATCCAGCTAAGGTTTTGATATAATTATTGACCAGTGTAATGGTAATTGACTGACAATTTACTATGTTTTGGGAAACAAGATAATCCATAAATCGTGCGGATTGCTTAACATAATGATCGGTTGTAACCTTTGAATAGCCTTTGCTTACACAATATGATTTAAATTTATCGCTGACAGTGATAAAATATGGTTCAGTAAGAATCTCTTTATGCTTATAGTATCGACGTAAGATCGTGTTATGTAACTGAAAATCACCTATCATTCGTATGATACGCAGCTCCTGGGTTGCAGATTGAGAAAGAGTTCGAGTAAAATCTTTTTCAAAAATATGGAAATGTTTTTCAACAAAATTTATTCCTAAACGTTCTGAATAGAAAGTCTCTTCGCATTCCTGAGCAAATCGTAGTAACATCTTCCATCGTCTACGATATAATAGCATAGAACCATCGGCATAGTTAAGCCGCAGCATTTCCTGTTCAAGATCATTGATTAGATCAGTTAATAATTTCTTTTGCATGATGATTATGCCTCCTAAAATGATAATTACGTAGTTAGTTGCAACTACCTCTATCATCTTAGGATATTATGCAAAGTAAAATGTAATGAAATTATTATTAGATCTTAGATTTGGTAGGTTACTTTGCATAATTACTTTCTTCGCATAAGGTGGGTTATGCAAAGCTTTGCATAACGAGCCTTGAACAACCCCTTCCTCTTGAATAATCAGTTCCCCCTCAGATAATACTCCCGCTTTAAACATGCGGACTATATATCTTATGAGCTTCTTATCGCGAATCTTTTCTTGCAATATTTCTGTTAATAGTCTTCTATCAATGGTACCAAAGAAATTAGCTAAGTCTATGTCAAGTATACTCTCGACTTCATTCTCATAAAGATGTTTCATTAGATCTCTTATTGTATCATGACACCCAATTCCAGGTCTGAACCCATAGGAACATTTTAGAAATATTGGCTCATAAATACTTTCAAGTGTCTTTTGCATCATCTTTTGACAAATCTTATCCCCGAAGTTGCTGATTCCTAAAGTTCTGGTTTTACCTCCTGTTTCATCTTTTGGTATTACTACCTCTAGTATGTTGCCAGGTATATAAGTCATACTCTTTAGCTTACCGACTAATTCTTGAATATTTTCTTTCAGTCTTGAACCGTACTTGTCCTTATTCACGCCATCTACCCCACTTGCTTTGTTTGCACCTAGCTCATGGTAGCAGGCTTTAAGTGATTCTTCATTGAACAAGTGCATGAGATTGTTGAAGCTCTTGCCTTTATCCAACGAAGATAACCATGCTATTCTCCTCAATTTTGTTTCTGTCTTTATTTGATATTCTGTTGTTATCATAACATTTCCTTTTAGAGATCGATTTTACCCACTAGCCTGTCTGGATAGAATTGTTGTGCGCGCAGTTTCAGGTATTGGTGCCACATCTTTACAAATGCGTCTCAGTCCAAAATTTCCTTCCACTCACGTTCCAACAAGCCCCCGTTTTCATCCCGTACAGTCGAATTTCCCGAGTACGGTTGGCGACCATAGCTTTCCTCATATAGTCTTCCTATGCTAACTCTGGTTTAAGTACTTGCCTACATTCGCCATTTAGTTTGTATAGTTTACTATATGCCTCGACTTACTCCTTTATTACCCATATACTCAAGTTCTGTGCCTTGTATGGAACTAATTGTAAATCCGCTATGTGCCGAGAGTCCCTTTGCCTTCCCAACCCTTCGATTGAGAGAAATGGTATAATATTTATCCATTTTCCGCTGACATTACTCAGCGTTCATCACTACTACGAACTCATGCACCAGACTTACTACCTCTATCTACCTACACTTTTACGCTTTGGTATCCAGTCTTCGCAGGTTGTTGCAAGTCCCTGCTGCTAATAAGTCCTTCCCAGCGTTATCTCCGTAAATCTTTCCCTAGATGTCTGACCCCATACTCCGGTGATCTTTAGAGTGCATTTTCTCATTTCTTCCTCTAAAACTTCGGCCTTCCTCCAGAGGGAACGGAGTCGGCATTTCACAAAAACTCATACAGCAACTTCAGTATGGAATGCCTTTACGGAGCTGTAGGTATTTACTTCTGTTCAGACCTCTAGGTTTGCTCGCCACCCTGGTTGCTCACACTATTATCTTTATTGATAACGCGATCTGTGGCTTTTACATCCGAGCAGAACACGGTTTGTCACCTCCTGTAAAGGTTAGGTAATTCGTTGACAGATTAACGATCAGAGTTAATTTTGTTGAAGGAGGTACTTAAAAATTATGAGATATAATAGTGAGGATAAAACTTTAGAAAGGAACTATAAAACTAAGTGGAAGTATTTAATATCAGAATACGAGCTAATCAAAAATAAGAATCATACAAGATATAGATTTGTAGGAGAGTTTTTTAAGGCACATGGAATAAGTAGACAATTATTTAACAAGATATACCGGCGCTATAGTGGGAGTGGCTTGGAGGAAGATTTACTGCCACAGAAGCGAGGCCCCAAGTGGTGTAGCAGACGTCCTGACATTGAGATAGAAACGACTGTAATATTGGAGCGACAAAAAGGGCTGAATAAATACGAGATTTGTGATATTTTGACCAGAAAGAATGGAAGCAGGTTGGTTAGTCCATCTGGTGTATATAACATCATCAAAAGGTCTGGTATGAATGTTTTAAGAATCGAGCAGAAAGAAGCAAAGAGAAGGATAATAAAAGAGAGGCCTGGAGACTTGGACATATAGATTGCCATTACATTAGGAAAGATTTAATAGGAGCTGGTAAGAAGCAATATTATTTGGTATGTGTAGTTGATAGTTATAGCAGAATAGCTTGGGCGGAGATAGTTGAAGATATAAAGAGTTTGACTGTAATGTTTGCAACGATGAGATTATTTAATGTCTTGAAGGCGAATTACGAGATAAAGTTTGAAAAAGTGCTGACAGATAATGGAGCGGAATTTGCATCGAGAAATAATACGAAACAGCATCCATTTGAAAGAATGTTAATAGAGGTTGGGGTTAAGCATGGTTATACTAGGCCGTATAGACCGCAGACTAATGGGAAGGTAGAAAGGTTTTGGCGAACAATAAAGGATGATTTATTAGAAAGCGGAGGATTTGAGAACATTGAAAAGTTAGAGGAGGAATTATTTAAATATATGATTTATTATAATGAAATAAGACCTCATCAGGCTCTAAATGGCAAAACTCCTCTTTCTACTATACAAAATTTGTCATCGAATTAGTTGACCTTTACAACCCCCGTGTATCGGATATGCTAACTGTGTGAATGAGAAATTCACAGTGCAAGGACTTTCACCCTGCTAGATTTACGGCCTTGCTGGCTGCTCCTCCCTCCATCGACATTACTCGATTTCAACGGTACTATGCTAGATCTGACTTCCTATATTCCTTCTCGAGCTCTCTTGTTGTTACACTTGTCGGCTGATACTCCAACTTAGGAGAAAATATAGGATCTCCCACGTTCATAAATAAGCTTTTATTACATGCCATGCTCTCAGACCCCAAAGATCTCACATTCACCTGCCTATGTTATGGTGTTTGTGATGTTGCATTCCTGTTTACAGACACAGTCTGCGATCTCTAAGCGTTATTTACGAGGTTCAATCACTTCAAACTTTCATCTTACGGCCTATAATATCCCTGTCTACGCTTAGCGGATCACATTACTATGACCAACTCAAGACTCAGTACTTGGTGTGCTAGGTCGGCACTTCCAAGGCTGTTCTTTCACCAGCTAGTGCCTGGTAAGCCAAGGCTGTTACCAGACTTGGCTCCCATAAGAACCGTACTTGATAGTTTTCCATCATACGGCTCAAGCCTTTCAAAGGCCATTAGATGACCCGGCTATCCAATTGTATTGTCTGGTGACATTTTAAGTTTTGAGTTAAGGAATTCTTGATCCAGGATACGCATCTTTTCTTTTAAACATTCACGTTTAAAGAAATATTCAGTATACTCTGGATCGTAAGGATTTGCCTCAGCTTTTATCTTAATATGTCTGCGAATGGGTAGCTGTGATGCTTTAAACAGGTCAAGGGAAGTATTGTTTCCTTTCTTGTTTTTCACTGTCACTGAGAATATCCATTGTCTCATGCCTTGAGTTCTGAAGTATTTCTTGTATTTCCACTGGGCATTCTTCTCTGGATGTCTTCTATTAATCCATTGCATTAAAGTCCTAAAGATACAACTATCAACATAGCTAAAAGTGTCTTTAGATACGACATGACGGTAGTAGTTCGTCCAACCTCTAATCCTAAGATTAAGGAGCCGAATTAGATCCTCTGTCTTTATTGTCGCATGGGATTTGATAAGCCCTCGGATATTATTCAGGAAAACTTTTACGTTTGCCTTGGAGGGTTTTATAAGAAGTTTACCCTTGTATTTTCGTACATTAAAACCGAGGAAATCGAATCCCTCATCCACATGTGTGATTTTGGTTTTCTCTACTGAGAGCTCCAATCCACGCTCTTTTAAAAAGGCGGCTACAACGGGCATGACTTTGTTTTCTAGTACTTCTTTCGTCGAACCAGTAACCACAAGTCGAGTAGCCCAAAGGAATCTCACCCTCAGGCTCTCACAGATCCGGACGTGAACCTCTCAGCTCATCCGGCTCTTATTGTTCGGTTGTTTGCTGGTTTTACCCATTTCCAATGAGCAAATAACTT
>CANNHR010000041.1 GCA_947505405.1 Rickettsiales bacterium | reverse complement strand
CTCCTAAATTTTCTCTAATTGCCTTACTAAATGTTCCAATTCTTCTAACGATGCATTATCAAATATCTGTTGCTTAATTTCACTAATTCCAGCCATTATATTAGCTGGGAAAGTAACAATACTTATTTCCATTAATTCAACTTCATCAATAACACGTATACCATGGCTGTTGTAATCTGATGACTTGATAATAAAACCAATACTTAAGCCACTAACCGCTTTTTGCTTGATAAGCGCGGTAGCCTCCGAACCTAGTAGAGTTCTATTATTAATCTCGGCTTCAATTTTGAGACCATATTCATCTTCTTCTAAATAATTCACCACTCCGATTGGTTTGGTAACATCATGCTGCCAAAGCAACCGAACTTGATTACTTTTTGTATTTTTAAATGCTCCATTCGAAATAATATCATTTTGATTATCTGCTACTCCAAATACACTTGCATAACCAACAATTACCGTATTATCAGCTTTACTTGATTTAATAATAAATCCCGGACTTATCCAACCCTTTTGCACACCACTCTCCTATATTCAGTTACATACCAATTTCCAAATTAATTGTACGTTTAATTTCAGAATTTGATGGAACTATCTATAATCTATTGACCGCTCCGCACTAAGCTTATTGCAAGAAATAATTTTGTACTTGGTCTGTACTTCTTGAGTATTAAGGAAATATAATGTAGAAATTAAATAAATAGAATAAAGTTATAGCCTAAAGTCATCCTAGGCCAAAGGCAGGCGCAAGCTTCAACTTGGTTTAGGATCTCATGAAATAGAAGAAGATACCTTGGCCTATGACGGTTTTGGTGATTAAAATTATACAACAAAACATATGATATATCTTGGGTGGATGCTGATCCTTATAGGAATGTTTTTTATTATATCAGGAATAGTTGGTCTGTACCGTTTTCCAGATTTTTATACAAAACTACACGCAGGGAGCGTAATAGAATGTTGCGGCATTCCACTGTGTTTGATTGGCCTAGCTATGCTACAAGATAGCTATATTTCCTCATTTAAATTATTAACAATGGGGGTTATACTCTTTGTCTTAAACCCAGTATCCACCTTTGCCCTTGGAAGAGCTTCACTGCTTTATAAAATTGATAAACAAGGGAGAATTAAATAGTTTATATGGAAGAGTTTTTCACCTTACCTTTTAAGATTAGTTTCGCATTGGATGAGATACTCCTTTTTATTTCATCTTTAGTACTACTAATTACTTGTTTTTGGCTAACCATAAGCCGGAACTTAATTGAATCAATCATAATCATGTCTGTATTCAGCTTGTTCATCAGTCTATGTTACTTATTCATGGACGCTCCTGATGTGGCAATGACTGAAACAGCTCTTGGAGCCTGCTTATCAACCTGCGTTCTACTTAATGTAGCCAAAATCGTTGGGGAAGATACTGGAAAATTGAAAAAATTAAATACTATATTCGCAGCAATTTTATGTTCCATTTTTGTTGTCATACTTGGCTGGGCAAGCCTTGACCTGCCAGCATTTGGTACACAAGATTCTGAGGTACAAACACATTTAACAAAATACTACCTCCAAAATACAAGGACTGATATCGCCATTCCATCTTTCGTTGCCGCTATACTTGCCAGCTACCGAGGCTACGATACGCTTGGTGAAACAACAGTTATTCTGATTGCTGGTCTTGCTGTATTGGTAATCGTTTCCAAAAAGAGGGATGATGTTTAAAGATTTTATAGTAATAAAGCTGATACTATCCTTTATCATCCCATACATAACTTTATATGCGATTTATATTCAACTAAATGGAGAAATCTCGCCAGGGGGTGGATTCCAAGCCGGTGTAATTTTTGCCACAGGAATAATCGGTTACGAGCTAGTTTTTGGTAAGGAGCATTTTTTAAAATTTATTTCCGTCAAAGCTCTAGTAATCTGCAGTGTAATTGGAGTGTTTCTATATGCAGGAACTGGAGTTATATCATTGATATTCAATGATAATTACTTAAATTACAATTCACTTAACAGCCATAAAATTGCCGGACAGCATTTAGGAATTTTTTTGATTGAAATTGGCGTTGGACTGACAGTTTCATCTGTGATGTGCTTGATATATACCTTACTTCGAGAGGATTGACACTATGATAATTCAACTCAAACGACTATAGCATGCAGTATTTAATATATATTTTTGCTATAATTGTACTAAACGCTGGTTTGTTTATAATGCTGACTAGTGATAATTACGTGAGAAAAATCATCGGTCTTGGTGTGTTCCAAAGCTCGGTACTTATTTTTTATATAGCACTTGGGAAAACTAGAGACGGTATTGTACCGATAGACATTTGTCAAAATACACTAACCTGCCCGCACATATATTCAAGCCCGATACCGCATGTATTAATGCTAACTGCAATAGTTGTTGGGTTTGCCACTATGTCTGTTGGTCTTGCTCTAATTTACCAAATAAAACGTGAATACGGTACTGTAAGCGAAAGCGAAATAGACCAAAGGAACATTAGACCTCTTGCAGAACTCACTTCTGCTAGGCCAGTAGCAGGAGCGTACGGAGCAGAAGACCGCAGCGTACTTGGCGTACGTGATTCCTTGAGCACCGAAGCGACGACGCAATCACCGGCAGAAGTAGAGTTTCGAAAGAGGTCTATTCTGTGAGTATCATAGCAACACACTTTCCAGCACTGCAAATCCTGATTCCATTGGCTGGGGCGCTTTTTACTGCATTAAGCTTTAATAGATTTATCTCATGGATCATCGCTGTTATTAGCGCATTTTTATCATTAACACTTTCCGTTTATGTGTTTCAACTAACAACAACGAGCGCTATCTTTTATGCTTTCGGAGATTGGCCAGCACCAGTTGGTATTGAATATAGACTAGACCACTTAAACCAACCCATTATCGTTTTTATAAATGCAGTATTGTTATTTTTTCTCGTATTTGGCAAAGAGTTAATTAATTCTACTATTACAAACTATATAGAATATGGCAAACAACATATTTTCTATTCACTTTTGCTATTTGCACATGTTGGCTATCTGGGAGTCATAAGTACAAATGATCTTTTTAATATTTATGTATTTATTGAGATTTCATCTTTAGCTACTTATGTACTTATGTCTAAAGGAAAATCACCCAAATCATTGATTGGTGCCTTTGATTATCTAGTAATGGGTACGATTGGGGCTACACTTATTCTGATAGGTATTGGCTTTCTTTTTGCACTGACGGGCAGCCTGAATATTTCTGATGTGGCAAATATTTTACACAACAGCAATAATTTGCGGTTAGTAATCACCGCGGTGGCATTTTTCATGACTGGTGCCATATTGAAAATGGCTTTTTTTCCAATGCATTTTTGGATGATCCGAGCCTACTCTTCTACCGCTCCATTTGTACTGACATATTTGGCAGCAATTTCAAGTATTCTGGGAGTATATATTATTCTACGATTTATACATTTTACTATTGATAATGAAGCAATTTTGACTAGTTTATCCTCAGTCCTACGCCCAGTTGCAATGTTAACAATAGCAATCTGTACATTTTTAGCTCTCAAAGCTCGTGACTTCAAAAAAGTTATTATTTACTCCACTGCCTCTCAAATTGGCTACATATTTTTATTAATTACCGTTCTAGCAGCCAGGCAACTTTTATTTCAATTATTGATTATTGATGCAATCAATAAAATTGCACTATTTACAGTCGTTGCACATATTCAAAATAAAAAGGAAGATCTAAGTTTTACGAATTTTGCTCATATAGAGAAAAGTTTATTATTCAAAACGCTTGTAGCTTTTATCTTTTTATTCAGTGCTGGTTTGCCTATTACAAGTATGTTTTTGATCAAAATAAATATGTTTGATTTGCTAATTAGCAAACATTTGATACTGGAATTTATAGTAGTGGTTCTAGGGTCTGTGCTTGGACTTCTTTATCATCTAAGACTAGCAAAAGCTGTTTTTTTTAGCCCCACTCACAACCAAGCCATAAGAATAGAGACTAAACTATACGGTCTGGTGGCAATAGTACTGATTCAAATAGCGTCGCTTATTTATATGAATAATATAGCAATGCTTGCCAGCTACACAGAATCCTTTATAGTAAATTGAATTAGGTGTTCTGCCGATGTTCCTCTAGCGGAGGATGTGTCATTCCCGCGCGAGGCGCGGGAATCTAGTACTGGATCTCCGTTTTCACAGGGATGACATAGAACGGTAAAATTAGCACCTAATTCAGTTCAAATTACTATGGTATAACTGTATTAACACAAAAAAATGACGCAACTTGCTGGGCCAAACATTCTAGTTATTCTGACGATGTTTATCGGCATAATGAATCTCATTACTCCATTCATTTCAAAAGAAGATTCTCCTGTTCGAAGCTTTTTCCTTATCGCTACAAGCATATCATTTCTGTGTAATGTATTTATGCTTGATTACTTATTTCTCAGTGGTATTGAGCCAAGCTTTACCATACTTGATTGGGGCAAATACTCTATTGCTCTTAGATTGGAGTCTCTCGGTATGATTTTCTTAAACTTACTTGCAGTATTGTGGATCATATCTCTATTATATACTATAAAATTCCTGGCAATTAACGAAATGAAGAATAGCAACAGATTTTTGTTCTTCCTCAATTGTTGCATCATGACGGGAAGCTTTATCGCACTATCAGCTAACTTATTCACTATGTTTGTCTTCTATGAAATGCTTACCCTTTTTACAATACCATTGATTGTTCATTCTTCTAACAAAAGAGCGACTCAAGGGATGTTTAAGTATCTAAAGATTCTGATGATTAGCTCTCTAGTGCTTCTCTTACCAGCAATCATAGTTATATATGCTACCACAGGAGGGGGCAACTTTACTCAAGGCGGATTTATTGCGGGACACTTTAAAGATTCGTATGCCATAATACTGCTATTAATGATGATTTTTGGCACCGCAAAATCGGCCCTTTTTCCTCTACATGGATGGCTACCATCTGCTATGGTTGCATCATACCCAGTCAGTGCCCTACTTCATGCTGTGGTTGTGGTAAAAACTGGTCTATTCTGCACATACAAAATTATCGCTTATGTATTTGGCATTGCTTATCTGCAGACATTATTTGCCAGTTATAATTGGCTGGTCTTGTTCCCTATTATAACAATAATTTATAGCTCAATTCAAGTATTGCGTTTTAACGAAATTAAGATGATCCTAGCCTACTCAACCATTAATCAGCTCTCAATAGCACTGTTAAGTGTTTTCTTACTCTCGCCCAAAGGGTTTGTAGCAGCAGTACTGCATATGATTTCTCACTCTTTCTCCAAAATTTGTATGTTTTACGCAGCTGGCAATATGTACAGCGTCAAGAATTCTTATAATTTGAGCGAATTGGTTGGTATAAAAAATACTATGCCTAAAACTAGCTTCGTAATGCTGATAGCTGGCTTATCGTTAATTGGTATACCACCTTTTGCTGGTTTTATAAGTAAGTTTTATATTCTCCTTGCTGCTGCAGAACAAGATAATTTTCTCGTGATTATCACTCTGTTAGTTAGCTCTCTCTTTACCGCATTATATGTGATAAAGATACTTATTTTCATCTATCGACCAGCGTCAGAGAATTTTATCTTACATCTTAAACTGAAACCATATTTTGGCGAATCAATTGAGGATGGCAACACAAAAAGAATTATTAGCTCAAATTATGAAGCTGAGAAAAAATTGCCAACCTTTATGATTATTAGTATTATCCTATGCTTATGTGGTGTAGTTGGATTCTTTTTTATTCAACAAATTATAGTAAAATTTTTAGGTTTTATATAGAAAATTAGTATAACGCTAGTTTTGGATAAGAGAGATGCGCAATTTTAGGCAGTTTTTTAGCGAAAAATATACGTTTTTTGATAAAATAGTTTACCCTATTTTGAGAAAAATGTGTTTTTTACAGCAAAAAAGCGACAAAATAGCGCGTGTTTCGTTATCCAAAACTGGCGTTATAGTAAATTAATTATCCCTACTTCAAGTAAAGAAACTGTATGTACCACCCTGCATTTATAATATTCGTATTTGTTGCTGTATTGATCGCCGTGCGCAAGCAGGCTAAAATTTTCAGATATATTGCTATCTTTATACCAGTTGCAGCCTTCATTTCAATCTATGCTATGCCTTCACAAGTATTTCTTGATTTATTTAAATCAGCAATTATTTATGATGGCTCATTTTACAATAAGTTAATCGGCTTTGCTTTTTGTACGGTTCTGCTTGCGGCTAATCTCTACTCCATAGGGCAAAATAAAAAACTTGAACTCATACTGGGCACTGCTTATGCAGCATCCACATTTTTATGCTTGTTTGCTGGCGATTTTCTCTCTCTATTTATTGGACTTGAGTTGATGATGCTGTTTTCATCTTCGATAATTTTTATTGGAGGAAGCCGCTCTAGCATCAGATCAGCAAAAAAATACTTCATTACTCACTTTACAAGCAGTAGCCTAATTTTGCTCGGTATTGTACACATTATCTCCAAGAGTAAATCGCTTGCACTAGTTAGCGCTACTTCTCTGATGTCTAATCCTGAATATTCGAATATTATACTAACAATAATGCTTGCAGGTTTGCTGATAAACACAGCAATCTTCCCATTCAGCGGCTGGATGGTAAACTACTACCAAAATGCGTCAACTTCAGGATTCATCTATCTCATTTCATTTACCACAAAACTATCTATTCTGCTCGTACTCAAACTCTTTGCTGGCTTATTGGCACTGAAATATCTTGGCATAATCATGATCTTATACTCAAGCAGTAAAACTATTTTGGAAAATAATATACTTAAGTTGCTGTGTTACCTGTCAATTATGTCTATGGGATTAATGTTGATTTGTATCAGTGTTGGCAACGAAATAGCCATTACCTCTGTCATCTGTTACTTGTTCATACATATTCTGTATAAAGCTCTGCTTAGTATTTGCGCCGCAAGTCTAATAGATACCATAGAGATTACCGATTGTTCTGACCTAAAGAAAATTAATAATACTACTATTATAATAGGCGCAATTATTGGTATAGCCATGATGGTAAGTATGCCAGGTACTTGGGCTTTACATACCAAATATGCAATTTCTCATCTGTTTTTGGGAGAACTATTCTATATAGTTCCCATATTATTGAGCTTAGTGACGGTTTACTCGCTCCCTTGGAAAAATTGGTTAAAAAGACATGAATCTCAAGCGGTTTCGCTCAGTAACTATACACAAGCGAGCATAGTATTTATGAGTTTTATTTTAACCTGTGTTGGTTTATTTGGCGGAAAATTGCTATTTTTAATTAACGGTACAATCTTAGATTATGCTGACATATTTAGTTTCGAGAGTGTAGGGCAATTCATTATAATATCTCTTGGTTTTTACTTAGCGTTAAAATACAAGATCAAAAAACTTCATACAAAATCTATTAACCTGATTGACTGGTTTGGAGAAATACTTCTTCAACTATATTCGTTTAGCAAAAATAATGCAGATACGGGGACTTCTGAATCATGGTCAATTGAAAGTTTAGAGCATCAAATATCAACCAAATTAGCAGTTATTCATAACCAAAAAACAGCTATATTCATCGTATTTACAGTGTTTTTGACTATCCTAATCACACTTTTATTGCTTATCTGAAGAATAATTTTTAAATGCTGAACCTAAGTTCAGCATGACGGTGTGTATTAATCATCCAGGGCGATATATGAACTCATCCCGAGCAGTATAAAGTCTCTCCGTCGGAAATGCTTTACAGAGGTTTTCCTATCCCTTATTGTCATTCCCGCCTGGCGCGGGAATGACAAAAAAGAGAGCTGGAATAATATCGAGAAAGTTTTATCTCGTATCCCTTTTATTTATTCACGTGTAAGAGTCCTGACGGAAGGACTATAAAACTCATCCCGGGTGATATATTAAGTCATCCCGGGCTTGAACCCGGGATATCCTTTTGTTGTCTGAGATCCTAGGCCAAAGGCAGGCGCAAGCTTCAAACAAGTTCAGGATGACGGCGTGTGTTTTAGCATAAATCAGCATCTTCATCAAAGTTCGCTATAGTCAACTGCCTTCCAAATCTTCGCCGTCTTCTTCATCTTCTTCTGAAGAGCCCTCAGCAATCAAAGAAGCGGAGACGACCATCTCATCCTTCTCGGTTTTAAACAATATAACGCCACTTGTGCTTCTTCCAGTAACGCGGACGCTATCAAGCTTACATCTGATTAATTTACCGTTATTAGTGATAAGCATAAGCTCATCTTTCATATTGGCCGGCATCGAAGCAACAACTTTACCAGTCTTGTCAGATAGTACCATATTCACAATACCACTTCCACCACGATTAGTAATTCTATAATAATAAGCTGATGTTCTTTTACCAAAACCGTTTTCGGCAACTGTAAGAATAAATTCTTCTGCGGATGCCATCTCAATAATCTGCTCTTTTGAAAGCTCTAATCCAAAGTCAGCTGAATTAAATTCGTGATCACCCAAAGAAATAGCTACACGCTTTTCAAACGGTATAGAAAGAAAGGCCTCGCGCTCCTCTATCGTTGACTTAGTACCACGTAAGATGGTCATTGATATTACTCTATCCGTCGCCGCCAATCTCATAGCACGCACGCCATCAGATGTCCTGCTCTTAAATACTCTAACTGCATTTACTGGAAAGCGTATTGCTTTACCAAGTTTACTTGCAAGTAAAATATGATCATCCTCATTACAGGCTTTGACATTAACAAGACTATCATCTTCGTCCATTCTGATAGCAATTTTACCGTTTGATTGTATCTTCTTAAAGTCAGACAGATCATTTCTACGAATGTTACCTTTTGCAGTTGCAAACATAATATGCATGTTATCCCACTCTTCCTGATTTTCAGGCATAGGCATAACATTCGTAATTGTTTCTCTTTCTTGCAGAGGAAGGATATTGACTATTGGACGCCCTTTACTTTGAGGATTTCCTAACGGTAACTTATAAAGCTTTAGACTATATACCTGTCCACGATTCGTAAAAAATAACAACGGTGTATGAGTGTTGCCAATAAATAGCTGTGTAGTAATATCTTCATCGCGCATCGACAACCCAGATCGCCCTTTTCCACCACGTTTCTGAGCGCGGTATGTCGCTAGCGGTACACGCTTAATGTAGCCACTAAGCGTTACCGTTACAACCATATCTTCTTTCTGAATCAAATCTTCGATATCTTGATCAAAACTACCTTCAATAATATCGGTTCTTCTATCAGTTGCAAAGTCATCTTTTACCCTAATTAATTCAGATTTAAGAATTGAAAGAAGCTTATCTCTTGTGCTTAATATATCTACATACTCAGTAATTTCTCTCGTTAAATCCCCAAGATCATTTTCAATCTTATCTTTCTCCATCGCAGTCAAGCGTTGTAATCTCATTTCAAGAATTGCTTTAGCTTGAATTTCTGAGAGGTGAATAGTACCGTTATCTTTGATATTTGCTTTATCATCAACTAGCTTGATAAGATTTATTATTGCCGCACAATCCCATGCTTTTTCCATCAAAAGATCTTTGGCCACTGAAGGATTTGAAGCTCCTCGAATTATTTTTATCACTTCATCGATATTACTGACCGCAATTCTAACTCCTAAAAGTATATGAGCTTTATCACGTGCCTTATTAAGCAAGTATATTGTTCTTCTAGTAATTACTATTTCTCTAAAGCGAACAAATGCACCGATAACTTCCTTTAAGTTCATGACTTTTGGCATTCCTTCGTCCAGAGCTAACATAATTACTCCAAAACTAGTCTGAAGCTGAGTGTATGAATAAAGCTGGTTTAAGACAATTTCTGCGACAGCATCTCTCTTTACTTCAACTACAACTCTAACACCATCTTTATTTGATTCATCTCTAAGGTCACTTATGCCTTCAATTTTCTTTTCCCGTACTAAGTCAGCAATTCTTTCAACTAATTTTGCTTTATTAACCATGTATGGCATTTCTTTAACAATAATTGCTTCGCGGCCATTATTGTTTTCAATTTCACATTTGCCACGGAATAAAATGCTTCCACGGCCAGTTAAATATGCAGATTGAATGCCTGAACTTCCCAAGATGGTTCCCCCAGTTGGAAAATCCGGTCCTTTTATATAAGAAATTAATTCTGTTAGTTCTATATCGTTATTATCAACATAAGCACAAGCTGCATCTATCACTTCTCCAAGATTATGTGGTGGAATGTTGGTTGCCATCCCAACAGCGATACCGCCTGTCCCATTTACCAAAAGATTTGGGAACATAGCTGGGAGCACTGTTGGTTCGCTCTCTGAACCATCATAGTTAGGTAAAAAATCTACAGTTTCTTTATCAATATCCTCTAAGAGAGTATGAGCAATTTTGGTAAGACGCGATTCAGTATACCTCATCGCCGCCGCAGAATCTCCATCCATTGAGCCAAAGTTACCCTGACCATCTACTAGCGGAACTCTTAAAGAAAAATCTTGCGCCATTCTAACAAGTGAATCATAAACAGCTCCATCACCATGTGGATGGTATTTACCTATTACATCACCGACAATCCTGGCTGATTTTCTATGTGGCTTTGAACTATGATAACCCCCTTCATACATCGAAAATAAAATACGGCGATGAACTGGTTTTAAACCATCACGAACATCAGGAATTGCACGACTTACAATCACACTCATTGCATAGTCCATGTAAGAGCTTTTCATCTCATCTTCAATGCTTATAGGCAGCACGTTTTTCAGTTCGGATTCATTCACTATATATACTCATAAAGAAGTCTACTGATTATTTTGACTTGGTGAGGATAGAATATTTTGCAAATTTTTGCAAGGAAATAGCTGGAAAATTTATCCTTTAAAATTAGTGTAATTTGGATATCTCTAGGACTTTAAAAAGCTCTCCCATCATACCTTGTGAAACAAGGCGTAAAACTTGCTTATCCAGAATGTCACATTCCGCTTGTGTTATACCCTTTTTGAGCTCTCTCAACCTCAGCCCAATGCCATATGCTAGCAAAAAATTTCTTTGTGAAAAATTTCTAAAATCATTAATTCCGCGCTCTTTAGAAGCTTTCTTTAACGCATCAAAATCGACATGAGCCGTTAAATCAGCTTCTCCCAATGTATCAATTATTGGCCAATATTGATGATTTTTAATAGCTTGAAGAGTTGAATTATATTGGTTTCTGCTTCTTTTTGTAGTTTGAATATCGTAGCCATAATCGATAATTAAAGCAGAACCAAAATATTTATAAATGTGATTACTTAGACTTCTGATTATTTTAAGAGATTCAATTGATTCCTCTATAATTGCACCATCATTAGCATTTATATGCTCAAATTCTAATTGATTCTGTAGAGCTTTATGTATTTCAATTTTGCTATATTTAATTTGTCCATCTATAGGATCAACAACCAAAATCGATTCAAACCATTTATTTTGAATTTTTACAAATTGCTTTATTGGCAAAGCATCAAAGAATTCATTAGCAATTATTATTACCGGCAATTTTGGAAGATCAGAAATACCCTCAATCCAGTTCATTTCTTTCTTATGCTGCGCCAGATTAGATTTTTGCTTCTGAATAAATTTAGGGTTAATTTCCAATAAGTAAACTTTAGCCGCTTTAGCAAATCCTTTAGCTACTCTAGAAGCACGTAGCAAATCATTCATAAGTGTTCCTTGGCCAGGACCTAGTTCTAACAAACAAAATTCGCTTGGCTCACCTAATTTTTGCCATTGCTCAACCGTCCATAAAGCAATAGTTTCACCAAATAATTGGGAAATCTCTGGAGAAGTGATAAAGTCGCCATCTACCCCAATATTTTCAGTAGCAATATAATAAGAATCTGGATTAATTGACAACACTTGCTGCATCATATCATCAATCTTGATGTAGCCGTTTGTTTCAATAATACTTCTTATTTTTGCGTCGATCGGCATTGATTGTGTACGTTTAATTTCGGAACTTAGTCATAGTAGCAAGTCCCAAATTAAAATGGACAAATGAGATTTAAGTAGCGAGCACCCGGAGCCTATATTTATAGGTGAGGACGCGAGGTTCACGCAAAATCACTTTTGTACGTTTAATTTCGGAACTTGCTAAAGAAGATTAAAAATACCCCAACAATAATCATAGGTATGCATAATAGTTGTCCCATAGTAAAATAGTTGGCCAAATATCCTATTTTTAAATCAGGCTCTCTAAAAAATTCTACAGCAATTCTAAAACACGAATAGAAGATTAAAAATACACCAGAAAGTAATCCTGGAACCTTCAGCGCACCAAACCTACGAACCGCATATCTCTGAATAAAAAATAACACAAAACCTTCCAGAATCGCTTCATAAAGTTGACTTGGGTGCCTTGGAAATCCATCACTACCTGGAAAAACGAATGCCCATGGTACATCGGTAATGCGACCGTAAAGCTCAGCATTTATAAAATTTGCTATTCTTCCCAAAAACAACCCAATGGGCGCTACAATTGCACAAAGATCCATTAACTCAAGAAAAGCCGCTTTATACCGTTTGCAAAATAAGAATGATGCAATTATAAGACCGCTTATTCCACCATGGAAAGACATCCCACCTTCATATGTTTTTAGGATCTGAATTGGATTGGAAAAATATTTCACCGGATCATAAAACAGAACATAGCCCAAACGACCGCCAATAATGATGCCAATAATCGCCCATGTGACAAAATCATCTATGTTCTTCTTACTTATGCCAAGGGGATGTGTTTCGACAATCTTCAAAACATAATACCACCCCAAAAGAATGCCTACCACATAAGAAAGAGAATACCACGAGATTGCAAGAGGCCCAAACGATATAATTACAGGGTCGATATTAGGAAAATCTAGCATATATTATATATAGTTTCTTAACTTGAAGTGGGGATATCATTAGCAAGTCTTGTCTGTGCTTACTTACATTTATAAGACTGTGAGACTCGCTCTAAAATTAACTATCCCTACCTCAAGTTAATTTACTATAATTTTCTACGCGACTTCAATAACCTTTGGCTTAATTCCCAGCTCCTCAAACACGTTTACAAGAGCATTGGTCAAATTAACAATCATCTCTTTAGTATGCCCCGGCGTTGGCGTAATTCGGAGCCGCTCTGTTCCTCTTGGTACTGTCGGAAAGTTTATATGTTGCACAAAAATATTGTGTTTTTCTATAAGAAGCTGCGAAGCTTTTCTAGCTAGCTCTGGATCGCCAATTATAATGGGAATTATATGACTTTGATTTTCAAGCACTTCAATCCCGGCTATTTTTAGAGATTCTTTCACTTTGGATATAACAGCTTGATGTTGCACTCTTTCTTTATCGGAATCTTTCAAATAACGGATACTTACTCTTGCTGCATCGGTAATTGCTGGTGGTAATGAAGTTGTAAAAATAAATCCGCTTGCTGTAAGCCTAATTGCATCAATTAAAGTACTATTACTAGCAATATAACCACCTATTACTCCATAAGCCTTAGCTAGAGTACCTTGAATGATGTCTATTTTATCTTCAAACCCAAGCATATTAGCGATACCAGCACCTTTATCCCCATATAAACCAACGCTATGAACCTCGTCAATATAAGTCATGGCATTATATTTTTTTGCCAGCTCACAGATTTTACCAATAGGAGACATTAACCCATCCATCGAGTATGCAGATTCAAAAACAATCATCTTCGGCTTGCTGATATCTACAGATTTTAACAATTGCTCAAGATGCAATGCATCTAAATGCTTATATATATGTTTTTCTGCTCTTGAATTTCTTACACCTGCAATCATAGACGCATGGTTAGATTCATCGGAGAAGTAAATTAAATCAGGCATTATCTTAGAGAGCGTAGTTAAACTTGCATCATTTGAAACATAGCCAGAGGTAAACACTAACGCCGCTTCTTTTTGATGAAGATCAGCTATTTCTTGCTCTAGTTCAACTATTGAGCGGTTATTTCCACCAATATTTCTTGTTCCGCCTGAACCAACTCCATTGTTTAAAATGGCTTGGGCTGCTGATTGTATAACTTGTGGATGCTGGCTCATACCCAAATAGTCATTTATGCACCACATTACAACCTCTTTCTTGAGAGGACCCCAAAAGGCCATTGGGAAGTTTCCAGCTTCTCTTTGCAAACCAACGAAGTCTCTATATCGGCCTTCTACTTTTATTTGTCGAATTTGTTTTTCGAAAGCTGCGTTATAATCAAACATTATTTCCTCTAGTAACAATGCCCACGACTATACATTAATTACTATTACTTGAGAACGAATTAATTATAAATTTTGATATTTTTATGTACCATTCATAATAAACTCGTCCTCAACATCTCTTAAGTGCCAGCATAAACCTGAAAGTTGCTCCCACTTGTCCATTACTTTCCACTTTGATACTACCGCCATGCGCTTTGATTGCTGCCTTACAGAGTGCTAAACCAACGCCGCGGCCTTCAGCTTTGGACTCGCTCTTGCTGCCCATTTTAAACGGCGTGAATATATCGAACAAGTCCACTTTTGGTATTCCTATTCCTTCGTCCTTGATCGCAAATTCAACCATATCTTTATCTTGGCACAGCACACTGACTTTGATAGTACCCGAGTTACTGTAGGTAATCG
>CANNHR010000040.1 GCA_947505405.1 Rickettsiales bacterium | reverse complement strand
AGGTCTCCAATTAATGCATTTACTCACTTGTTTGCAGGACTTATTAGTTACCAAATCCGTACTGATAAACCCTCATTAGATCAGTTACTAAAATTGAATCCTTAAACACAGTTGGGGTTAAGTATATGCTTTTGGGATATCTTGATTTAAAAAACAAGTGCTTAATTTTTGTCAAAAACGTCGTTGGTTCAATAGAAGATCCAGCTTTTTGCAATATGCATAGAAGCTCCTTTTGTCTGTTATCAAGAATTGCTTCAGATTTAGAACCTGTCTTCATAGAATTGTCTGATAGAATTTTTAGAATAATTTTTGTAGTTTACAATGATTTTTAATGTGAATATACATATATTAAAATTAAAAATTATTCATAAAATGCAAAATATTAGACAAAAATTATGCAGAATAAATCTATGAAGACAGGTTCTAAATCTGAAGCAATTCTTTATTTTGAAACAGAATCGTATGAAATTAATTTTGTCTCTTTTATCTCTATTATCTTTTCTTTAATCCCTAAATACCCTGCTAACGCCAAAAATACTGCTGGATATTTTGCTGGTTGCGCCATACCAGCAAGCGTACCATAAATAGCTTCTGCAGAACTCCTAGAGCTGTCAGCAAACATTCTCGCAATTTCAAAACAAGGCTTAGCTGAAAATGCAGCTTTAAGGACTTTCAATATAGAAGCAGAGTTATTGGTATTTGTAAGTAATTCCATGAATAGGTTTAACGCTTCTATATAGTCAGGTCTGTATTCAAGAGCTGACTCAAGATATTTTTTCGCTTCATCTTCTGAGCCTACTTGCAAATAATGTTTTGAAGCGGCGTAATAATACGAAGCTATTTCTTCAGAATTTGCCTCAAACAAAGATCTATCTGCTCTCTGTAATTTTGATACGATAAATACCATCTTCGGCCAAGCTCCTAGGCTTGCATATATCCTTATTAAAATCAACATTAACTCTGTATCAGTATCATCTTCATTAAAGGCTTTAAGGGCGAATTCTTCTGCTTGTATATGATGCGTATTGTTATAAAAAATTTCTGCAAGTTTTTTTGACGCATACACACTAAAGTTCTTTTTATCAATTAAGTTGCGATAATATTGAATTTTTTTGTCAAAACTATCTTCTCCTTCCGCAAGTACCAAATTTACAAAGTCCTTATTTTCTGGATCAAGCTCAGATAATATGTTATTCGTTATTTTGAGCGATTTTTTCTTATTACCCATCAATAATTCAGCTAAAACATTTAGTAATCTGTTATTTATTTTTACTAATTTTCTCTTATACCATCTTTTCTTCAAAATGCTCGGCAAATCAAATATTAAAAAGACTAGTCTTAGAGCAACCATAAGAAGCAACTGAATTACGATGAATAGAGCCACGAATGTAAATAAAGTTGTTTCAATTTGATAATTGAGTATAGAAAATTTAATTCCTGAGTCATACTCTCCAATAGTATTAAACCCAATATAAAGAAGGAAAAAAATTGTACATAAAATTAAAAATCTAATCATCTGGCAACACTCAAGTTAATAGTAATTTATTATCAATTATTTTATAAAACTCTCTTGTAATTCAGGCGAATATATATAATTAATCAATACAGGTAATAGCTCATTAATTCTATCTTTCAACTGCTTCTGAGCTTCACTACTTTTAGAAACTTTTGTAACTTTTATGAACTTATTCAGTGGCTTTGAGCTAAAAATATCAACAAATTTATCTGATGCCTCACATTCTGGATTGGATAACATTTGGTTGTAATCCTCAAGTAAAAGCAGAATATTTTTTATCCTGTTGGGATGAGTAATTGAATTAAAAACTCCTAGTTCATTATAAAGCGCTTCATCTTGTCTAAACTTAGTAACGAGCCTGTCAGCGTTAGCCAAAAATAGTCTGTAGTTATTTATTTCGCTTATGAACTGCACTTGCTGCTCTGAAGAATTTATATTTTGCTCAGCCAACTCATCATTTTCTATCTCTATCTCGTAAGGATGTTGAGTTTCTGGCTCCATATCCTCTTCTTTCTCAAGATCTCCATCATCTATATCATCTATATCTGTTTCGCCCTCATCTGGTGAAAAACTAAGTAGAGGCGGCTCAGGTCCAACAGAGTAACTCTCTTGTGAATTCGTTTTATCTAGCTTATTATTTTGCTCTAATGTGTGTTCTGTAGATGAAGATTTTTCTTTTAAAAAACTATCAAATAATTGTGGGTTATATTTTACCAAGACTACAATTGCAGCTACAATTAGCCCCAGCATCAAAGCAAAATTTCTGAGGAAGTTACTATTGGTTTTTTTAGGGCTTTGCTTTTCTTCTGATTTAATCTTTCCGGTCATGTTTTTCTATATGTTTCAACATTGAATCACTGCCATGGCTTACCACAACATTTTTAAATACTTGCTCCAATACCTTTCCAACCTTTGAGCTTATAGCAATAATGGTAGTATTTTCTAGATAATTCACTAAATTATTTTCTACTAATAATTTTAATAGGGTTTTTGCACAATTCTCAGAATATAAAACTATATAATCTATACCTTGTTTATATCTTGTTACTTGTTTTATAGAAAGAGATTCAAGATATTTTGTTTTATATAAAATCTTTCTTGTTATTCCCAATGGCATATTCACGGTTATATGATATCCAGATAGATACAACATTGTTTTGTACAATTTTTCTGGGAATTGCTTTTTTAGATTATCTGCGCTTGAAGCATAAAATTCAACTTTGTATCCTTTATTTTCCAGCTCACTTGCTGACTTCTGGCCAACTACCCAAACTGACATATAGGGCCGTGGGGCATCTGGAATATTATTTGCTGCAAAATTACTAGTAATTATTAAATCAGAAAATTTATTTATATACTCAGCATCCACTGGAAACAGCTTATATTTAATAAGATTACATTCCACAAAATCAAAATTTTCGCTTCCAAGTTTTTCTTTCAGCTCCTTATTTGCTGATTTTGATCTCGTTAATAAGACTGATTTCTTCATTGACGCGCACCCTCATAAGTCATCCCGGACTTGACCCGGGATCTGGAGCAATGGAAGTAGATCTTGAGCAAAAAAAGAAGATCCTGAATTGAATTCAGGATGACTCTGGATGGCCACACTCCCTTATGGTCACTGGCCATGACGATGTAGCCTAAAATCATTTTTTCTTAGCATATGGATTATCAGATTTTTCAAAATAAAATCTCATTGGAACTCCCGGCATTTCAAAGTCATCTCGCAAGGAATTTGTTAAATATCTTCTGTAAGCATCTGTTATACTGTCTGGATCAGTGGCAAATAATTTAAATGTTGGCGGCCTTGATTTGATTTGAGTCATATATTTGATCCTTACCCTACGCCCTAGTTTTTTATGAAGAGGAAGTGGATGACGATCGAGCGCGAATGCCAACCAATCATTTAGCTTAGCTGTTGGTATTTTTTTGTTCCATAGCTTATATATATCAATACATCTATCTAGAACTTCCTCTGTTTTTGTACTATCAATAGCAGAAAGATACACAACTGGAATACCCTTCACTTGCGGCAAATGCGTTTCCAGTTTATATTCAAATTCTTCTTTATATTCTTTCTTTTTGCGGATTAAGTCCCATTTGTTTACTGCAATTACTAGGCTTCTACCTTGATCGATAACATAATTTGCGATCGTAAGATCTTGTTGTTCTAGGGCAATTGTTGCGTCTAGCATCAAAATTACAGTATTTGCAAATTTAATGCTGCCAATTGCATCACCAGTAGACATTTTCTCCAAGCTATGCGTGACATTGGCTCTTTTTCTTAAGCCCGCTGTATCAATTAGCTTAATACGATTGCCTCTATATTCCCAAGAAACTTCGACAGATTCCCTTGTGATACCAACCTCAGGACCGGTTAGCATCCGATCATCTCCAACAATAGAGTTCACAAAAGTAGACTTACCAGAATTTGGTCTTCCAGCAATTACTATTTGCAAACAATCACCTTTAATTGGGTCAGATAGTATCTCACCATCTTCCGTATCAATTTTTTCTGCAATTGCATCGTAGAGATCCGCAAGGCCCTGTCCATGTTCGGCTGAAATTGGTACAGGGTCACCAAATCCTAATTTATAATATTCTTTGTCATGATTAAATCTTTTTTCTGATTTATTAGCTATAACTATATGATTTTTAGCATATTTTCTAATAAATTCAGCAAAAAATTTATCCGCTGGGGTGATCCCCGTCTCATTGTCAACCACTAAACAAACTAGATCAGCTTCAGCTATTGAAATCATAGTTTGTTGCATCATGCGATGCTCAAGCTTCCCCTCTTCTGATTCCTCTAATCCCGGCGTATCAACAACAGTAAACTCCATGGGACCAATCTTCGCATCAGAGTATTTTCTATCCCTAGTCACACCTGGCCTGTCGTGCACTATAGCCTTTTTACCAACACTCAATCTATTGAATAACGTAGATTTTCCAACGTTTGGACGACCAACTAGAGCTATAATTTTCTTTTTCATTACAATATATTAATACCCATTATTATCCGCTTATACCATTTCTCAAATTAAATCAGACTAATGAATTTCAGAGCGAGATTGCGCAGCGTAGGTTGCTACGTGAGCACAAGCGAGACTCACAAAATTCGTTTGGATCATTTAATAATGAGAAATGGTATTATTATTAGCATGAATCAGATAATATAACTATACAAAATGCATCAACTCTTAATAAATGTAAGGCAATAGTAATCTTTCTATAAACATTCCTTAAAAAATTATGCTAAAATAAGAATTATAGTTTTTCAATTCAGGGTATTAACATGAACAATTTTATACCAGATACAAATTCCCTTTATGGGCTCATTGAGTTTGCACGGCATAGCTTATCGCCATCTAGATTTGGTCTAATGACGATGCACAAATGGCTTGATCAGGCAAGTAATCCTTTTGGCAAAACACATATAGCGTCTGTGATGAAAGCTAGCCTAGATATTACCGAGCGAATGACCAGAATATATAAAAAGCCCGCATTTGGCATTACTAAGTGTATGATAGATGGAAAAGAGGAAAGAATTCACAGACGTACTCTTTGTAAAGACGTATTTTGCCGTTTGCAGCACTTTGAAAAACCAGAATACAAGAAATATCAGCCAAAACTTTTAATAGTAGCTCCTATGTCTGGTCATCATGCTACATTACTACGAGGTACGGTTCAAGATACACTGCCATTTTTTGATGTATATATAACAGATTGGGTTGACGCCAACCAAGTGCCAATCACAAATGGTAGCTTCGATTTAGACTCGTTCATTGATTACGTCATTAATTATATAAGGTTTCTTGGCCCTAATGTACATGTTCTTGCAGTTTGTCAACCTACAGTACCAGTATTGGCCGCTACTGCCCTTATGTCACAAAATAATGATATCCACGTACCAAAATCAATGATTCTTATCGGTGGGCCTATTGATGCGAGAAAAAACCAGACAAAACCCGGAGACTTTGCTACAGATAAGAGCTTAGTATGGTTCGATCAAGCCCTAATAACCAATGTGCCTTCTAACTATCCTGGCTATAGACGAAGAGTATATCCTGGTTTCCTTCAATTAGCTGGATTCATGACGATGAATTTACAACGACACATAACTTCTCATTACGACTTATTCAAAAGCCTTGTTATTGAAAATAACGAGCAAGTTGATAGGCAAAAGAAATTTTATGATGAATACTTATCTGTAATGGATCTACCCGCAGAATTTTACCTACAAACTATAAAAGAAGTATTTCATGACTTCTCGTTAGCTAAGGATAAGTTCGTCTCTAGAGGGAGAAAAGTACATCTGGAATCAATTACTCAATCTGCTTTAATGGGCATAGAAGGAGAAAATGATGACATAGCAGCCGTTGGCCAAACCAAGGCAGCACTTAGTTTATGTAAAAATATTCCTGATAGTAAGAAAAAATATCACCTGCAAAAAGGAGTTGGTCACTTTGGAGCTTTTAGTGGCAGTAAATTCAGGCAGGATATAGTTCCATCAATAAAAGATTTTGTTTACGCAAATGATCAAAAAGTGTAGTATACGCTTTTCAATTTGTAATAATCTTTAAATAAAGTTCATGGAAATAGCAGAAAATGCCGATCAGGTCGTTACCACAGCAAGTACCGCAGACCTGTCAATAATATCACTAGTAATGTCATCAGATTTAATTGGTAAGTCTGTTTTGTTAATTCTTCTTTTAGCTTCGATCTGGAGTTGGGCAATAATTATAAATAAATTAAAATTATTTTCTGCAACAAAGCAAAAGATGAAGAGTTTTGAAAATTTGTTCTGGTCAGGACAGGTCTTAGACGATCTTTATGAAAGAGTGAAGAGAACTGTTGACAATCCTTTATCGGCTGTTTTCGTTAGTGCGATAACTGAATGTAAAAAAAGTAATAATAAAGATCCTCAGAAAAATGACTCCATTAGGCTTGGTCACAAAGAAAGAGTATCTGGCTCAATGTATCTTTCTCGAAATAGAGAACTAGAGCAACTTGAAAATAAACTTGGCTTTCTGGCTACCGTTGGATCTTCAGCTCCATTTATAGGGCTATTTGGCACTGTATGGGGTATTATGCACAGTTTTCAGTCTATCGCAGCATCTAAAAACACTACTTTAGCAGTAGTAGCCCCAGGTATTGCCGAAGCTTTGCTGGCAACTGCTATTGGCCTTTTTGTAGCTATACCAGCAACAATTTTCTATAATTATTTATCTACTGAAATAGATAGCATTAATAATAAACTTGATGATTTTATTGGCGAGCTAAATGCTCTAATTTCAAGAGCAATTGATGAAGAGAAAATGTAATTATGGGAGTATCTATTCAAGGTCGTGACTCTAGCAGAAAGCGCCGAAAACTTATGAATGAAATTAACGTCACTCCGATGGTTGACGTGATGCTCGTGCTTCTGATCATCTTCATGATTACCTCTCCCATGCTTGTCGCTGGCATCGAGGTTGAACTGCCAAAAACTGAATCCGCACCGATCTCAGGAAGCTTTAAACCTTTAGTACTAACTATAAAGAAAAATGGAGAATTATATATAGTCGACACTATGATTAGCCAGGATAAGCTAATAGAGAAACTTAAAGAAATTAGCAAAGAAAATAAAGACACAAGGATCTTTGTTAGAGGCGATAAAAACGTATCTTATGGAATAGTTGTTGAAACAACGTCTCGCATACGTAATGCTGGGTTTACCAAAGTCGCGCTCACTTCAGACATAAAATAATAAATAAATGAAAGAACAAGAAGATAAGAAATTTCAAAGAGCTATTATTGTCTCGGCGATCTTGCACTTAGTTTTACTAGGAGTATTTTTTCTCGGCTTTCCTTCAATGGTTGAAAAACTACCTGAAGAACAAGATGTTATGACATTTGAGATTCTTCCTATGAGCGAAATAACGAATATTAAAACTGAAAATATTGTTGCTAAAAAAGCGATTGAACCTGAAAAATCAAAAGAAGTAAAAAAGTCAGCTACGGCAAAAAAACAAGACCCTACTCCAGCCGAGGCCAAGCCAGAGGAGAAAAAAGAACCGCTTAAGGAAGAAGAAACACCTAAAGATGCTGAAAAAATACCAGAAAAGGAACAAATAAAGAAAAAAGAGAAGAAGAAAGAGCCAGAAAAAAAAGTAGAGCCTAAAAAGGAGGAACCCAAAAAAGAAACGCCAAAGCCTAAAGCTAAGCCAAAAGTTGCACCAAAAGAAGATGATAGTATTGACTCTATCCTAAAAAATTTAGAAGATGAGTCTATAGGAACCGACTCAAAAGCACTTAAGAAAAGCAACGCTGAGCAAGCAGAGGGAACAAAAAAAGCAAAAGGGATGGAATATAACGAAGAGTATCCTCTTTCTATTGCAGAGTATTTATACATTAGCAAAAAGATCAATGATAACTGGAGAAGAACAGCTGGACTCGATCTCAAAGGTATAACTATAAAAATACATATGTTGTTAGAAATGAATGGAGAGTTAAAAGAAGCAGCAAAAGTTATAGTTAATAATTGCCAACTCGGCACTTCTATTTGCAAACTTGTCGAAGATTCTATGCTTCGTGCAATAGAAGAAGCAAGTCCATTTGAAAATTTAACAATAGATCGCTATGATGTATGGCATGAAAACACTATAGTGTTTAATCCAGACGATATAGATCAGTAGATTATTTAACCATTGAAGAAAACTATATGAACAAAAAAATTATTTATATCATTGCACTCTGCCTACTTCCTTTGCTTACTAAAGCAGATAACGTAATCCACATAACAAAAGGAATTGTAGACCCAATACCTATAGCTATCAACGATTTCAGAGGTGTAGATCCAGCCGATACAAAAATAGCAAAAGATGTTATCTCAGTTATATACAATGATTTAAAAGGTTCTGGAGTATTTAGACCGATTTCTTCAGCCGCTTTTATTGAATCCAAAATAGGAATCAGCCACACTCCCTTATTTGCTGCCTGGCAGCAAATAAATGCTAATTTGTTATTAAACGGTGAAGTAACCAGAACCGCTTCTGGCAAGCTTCAAGTTAAATTCATTTTATGGGATGCTATTTTAGAAAAGCAACTTGTTAGTGAATCATTTGAGTTATCAGAAAAATTATGGCGCAGAGTAGCTCACAAAATAGCTGATAGTGTCTATAGCAAACTCACAGGTTATGATGGTTATTTTAATACTAGGATTGTTTATGTTGCTGAAAGTGGCCCATACTTAAAACGAGTAAAGCGCCTTGCGCTTATGGATCAGGATGGCGCTAATCATCAATATCTCACTAACGGTACGGATTTAGTGTTAACTCCTAGATTTTCTCCAGATGGCAAAAAAATACTTTACTTATCTTATAAAAATAGAATACCTCAAGTGCATATACTTGACTTGCGCTCCGGCAAAAGTCAGCTGTTAGGACACTTCCCAGGCATGTCATTTGCCCCTCGGTTTGCTCCTGATGGCGATTATGCAATTATGTCTATAGCAAAAAATGGTGCTACTAACATTTACGAAATGAGCCTTAAAAGTAAGAAGGTATCGCAACTGACTGAAGGGGTAAGCATTAACACTTCTCCCAGCTATTCTCCAGATGGTAAAAATATTGTTTTTAACTCAGATAGACACGGAGCAAGACAACTCTTTGTTATGGGCAGAAATGGCTCTAATATTCAAAAACTTAGCCTTGGTGGCGGCTCTTATGCTGAACCTAATTGGTCTAGTCGCAACTTCATCGCGTTTACAAAGGTAAGCAGAAGTAACGGCTTTACTATTGGCGTTATGAAACCAGGCCTTGATACACAAGACAATGAACGCTTAATTGCCAATGGTTACCTTGTTGAAGCCCCTTCTTGGGCGCCTAATGGCAGGGTGTTGGTATTTACCAAAGGAGCTCGTAATAAAGGAAAAAGCGCTAATGGCCTCAATAGAATTTATACTATTGATTTCACTGGTTATAACGAGCACATAGTACCTACACCTGGGGATGCGTCTGATCCAGATTGGTCCCATGTTATAGATTAGAGCATGTTTTTTAAGTCATACCTGGCTTGACCCGGTATCTTCTTCTATCTCATGAAATCCTAGGCCAAAGGCAGGCGCAAGCTTCAGTCAAGCTCAGGATGACTTTTTGGCCACGCATAATACTAGAAAGGACGAGCGAAGCCTATATATAATAGACGAGCGAGGAACTGACGACGTAGGATTAATTCGTGTTTGGTATTTATTAGACTTCTTTCGAAACTCGCTTCTGAGAGAAGATTTGAAGGAGACACGGAACACAGAACCGTAGCGTACTTTTGGGTACGTGAGGATTCGAGTACCGGATCGACGTACAAATCATCCGCAGAAGTAGAGTTTCGAAAGAAGTCTATTCGATCTCTTCAAGATTAACAATAATATTAGGAGATTTATTTATCTCGTGCTTAATCATTCGACGTAAAGTCTTGGCAATACAGGACTCTATCTGATCTGTGCTAAGCCCAGATTTACTTTGCTTGCGCTGATCTGAGACTGCGTCAATAATTTCTTGTTTAATCTGGGAAATAAAATCTGAATCTTCAATCGGATCTAGCAATCCAGGCAATGACACCATAGGATTACATACTAATCTGAGCTTAGAGTCTACAACCACTGAAGCAACTGCAATACCATCTTCACGCATTCTTCTACGCATTCTGAATATCTGTGAATCGTCTGGTAAGAGATAATTGCCATCTACAGCTAGGTAGCCATTTTTTACGACATCAATAATTTTTGCTCCTTCTGATTCAAGCAAAACAACACTTCCGTTCTCAACTTCTATAGCCTGTTTGATTCCATTTGCCTTTGCAAGCTTTGCGTGCTCATGAATATGCACTGGCTCGCCATGAACAGGTATGCATATTTGTGGACGCACAAGTTCATACATTTTTTTGAGCTCGTCTATAGCTGGATGACCAGAAACATGAACAAAATGATCACGCTCTGTTATTACTTCAACGCCCTTTTTTACAAAAATATTAAACAGCTTAAAAATCTTTTTCTCGTTACCTGGAATAATTTTGGAAGAAAAAATAACTGTATCTTTTGGTGCAAGTTTAACTGAATGATGAGAGCCAGTTGCCATCTTGGACGTTGCTGCCATAGGCTCTCCTTGACAACCAGTAGCAATTATCAGTAAATCTTCTCTTTTATAATGAACAATTGATCGCTCGTCTACAAGCGGAGCAATATCATTTAAATAACCACTCTCTTGTGCTGCTGCAAATATTCGATGTAAACTGCGGCCAGTAAGACAAACTTTTCTTCCAGCTTTTTGGCCAGCATGAATCAAAGTATCAAGCCTTGCAAGATTTGAAGCAAATGTAGTCACAACCACCATTTTTGGACAACCAGCAATAATATCAACTAAGCTATCTCTAACATCGCCCTCTGAACCAGACACGCCTTTATTAAATACATTGGTTGAATCACAAACTAGAGCCAGTACTCCTTCATCGCCGCAAACTCTAAGCGCTGCTTCATCAGAAGATTCGCCTACAACTGGTTTAGGATCAAATTTCCAATCACCTGTATGAAGTACATTTCCAGCTTTTGTCCTAATCATAAGAGCTTGCATTTCGGGCGCGGAATGAGTCAGTCCAATCATTTCAATAGAAAATGGGCCAAGTTCAAGTATCTTGTTGGGATCAACCTCAATAAGTTTAATGTCGCTAGCAAAAGAATATTCTGATAATTTTGCTTTTAAAAAACATTTTGTAAATTTTGTCGCATAAACCGGGCACTCAAGCTCGTTCCATAAATATTGTATAGCTCCGAGGTGATCTTCATGAGCATGTGTCAATACTATGCCTAACAAATCTTTTTTATAAGCTTCAATAAAACTCAAATCTGCTACAACCATATCAACACCAGGCAGATAATCATCTGCAAAGCCACTACCACAATCTACCATTATCCATTTGCCTTCAAAATGGTATAAATTGACATTAATACCAATTTCATTTGATCCGCCAAGTGGCAGGAATAATAATTTATCTTTGTATGCTTTGAAGTTGATTGACATCTATTTTACTATATGATTAAAAATTTGGACGAACTATACTGTTTCCAGTTTTAAATCAGACGCTTGACTAATCAGGGGTATTATCTGAAAAATTCGAGTGTATCATTTAAAAATGAAGATGGTATACTATACCTTATTCTTTCTTCATAGTCTATGATTAATAACCGACTAGTTAATATTAGTTTAATTGTATTTGGCTCTCTTTCGCTTATTTTTGTTATATTTCCAAATCTTGACATTGAAATATCTGGCTTGTTTTACTCACAAGGATTTGGCTTTACATATAAGGAACAACCTATAGTGGTGCTATTCTATAAGACAATACCAATATTAACTAAGACATTTGTTTTAGTCTGTGTTCTTTACTTGTTATATATATTAATTAAATTCAAGAGCATCAAAAAAACACTATCTTCCTGGGCATTCTTCTTAATTATTTCGGCTATAATTGCTCCGGGTATAACAGTAAATTCACTGTTAAAGGAAAATTTTGGCCGCGCAAGACCGAGAGAATTAGTAGAATTCGGAGGTAATAAAAATTTTTCTAGAGCTTTCGTAATTTCGGATCAATGCCCTAAGAACTGCTCCTTTACCTCTGGGCATGCAGCGATGGGCTATTACCTATCTTCAATAGCATATGTTGCTGGAAGCCTATACTTTGCTAGAATATACATAGCTAGTATATTCTTTGGCTCCGCTGTTGGCTTATCACGAATTATAATGGGTGGTCATTTTGCAAGTGACGTAATTATATCTGCTTTCTTAGTATTGCTGTTAAACCATCTGATTTATTTATTATGGACAAAGAAAACATCAGAGTTGAAAATATAGCTCTTATATCTAACAATTCACCTGAAGCTCAAGCTATTGAAAGCTTACTTAAAAAACTTATCAACAAAATCTCTCCCGAACAAGCTGATTTAATAATAGTGATTGGTGGTGATGGCAGTATGCTCCATGCCTTGCACAACTATATGCATCTAGATATACCATTCTACGGTATAAATGCTGGCAGCATTGGCTTTATGATGAACAAGTTTTATATCGAAAATTTTATAGAAAATCTCAAACATTCAAAAATTGCTAAACTTTATCCGCTAGAAATGACTGCTATAAACACTGATGGCAAAATAGAATCCGCCCTAGCAATCAATGAAGTATCAATTTTCAGAAAAACAAACCAAGCTGCGAAATTCAAAATAATAATAGATGGCATAGAGCGTATGTCCATGTCAGCTGATGGAGCTCTTGTTTCAACACCTGCAGGCAGTAGCGCTTACAATTTGTCTGCAGGTGGGCCAATTGTGCCTTTAACATCGAAAGTACTATGTCTAACCCCCATTTGTCCATTTAGGCCTCGCAGGTGGAGTGGCGCCCTGCTTCCAGTCGGCGCCCAAATCAAATTCGAGATTATTGACAGTAAGAAAAGACCCGTTCATGCTGTCGCTGATTTTTTTGAGTCCAAAAACATTGCATCCGTCACAATCAGGTCAACTGATAAAAAAGTTATAAAACTTTTATTTGATCAACATCATACTTTTGAAGATAGAGTAATCAAGGAACAATTTAGTTTTTAATCCACTACCCATCTTGATTTATGTACAATAATATCTTGACTTGAATAAGTAAGCATATATACTACCTGTTAGACCCTTTAAATGTAGGTAGAAAACTATATGCGATTCATATTTATTATATTATTGATGTGCTTTTATTTAAATTCTGCATTTGGTGCTGAGATAAAGTCAGAAAAGGAGCTAACCTTTCTTAAAGGCGCATCCAAATATATTGGCAATAACGGGAAAACTAAAATTCTAAGACCTCTAAAAGAGTTCAAAGTTGGGAAAAAATATTGCCTTTGGGGAACAAAAAACTGGGACGAAGCCTGCCAAGATGCTGCAATGAAATATGCGTTTGGACCTGAGTGGCGAGAGTTTAAGCGTGTAGCTTTGGAATTTGTAGAACACGTTCATAAAGGTAACAGCATTAAGCTTGCTGAATTATTTGAATACCCACTAGAGGATTGTGGAATATGTAGCTGTTCGGATATAATCAATGCTGAGGCTTTTATAAATTATAAAAAACCTATGAATCATTGGCAAAAGTTGCTTGGTGATGCAACTTACCAGAAAGCTATCATAGGTGACTTTGAGCTAACATATAGAAACGGCTATAGCATATTATTGTCTGATAGCATAAGTATAGTATTTAGTGAAGTCTATGATTATGAAAAAGGGCTGAGAATTCATTATATTCCGAAGATTAAAATAGTTATTATACATGATCACTAAGTCTAATAATAAGCACAAAGTATATTAAATATGTACATCTCATATTAGTGCAAAAAATAAAACTGCTAAATTGTCTGTTTACCATTAAAACAGATAATTTTTATGAAAGATAAAAATAAAGAGGAAGATCTAAAATTTTTATTTGCAATTGCATTACGTGATTCAATCCATAATCTTGATTTGAATATCCCAGATAACAAGAAGATTTTTTCTGACCATGTTAAATCATTTATACGTTTACATGAAGAGGTAAGATTTGAAACATATGATGATAAAACAGGTAAGCCGATCAGTAAAATAGTAGCTTCAGATGAAGAAGTTATAGGCAACGTTACTATCGGTATTGGTTTTAATATGGATTCTGGTGGAAAAAAGGGAGGCAGAACAGCGTGGGATGCAGCGTTTGAAGGAATGACCGACAAAGAAAAGCCAGATTTTGACGAAGTTTACGAAGGTAAGTTAAAACTGACTCCAGAACAGGTTGATCAATTACTTGATTACAGTATTAAAATCCGGGTAGAAAAACTTGAGGAGATCTATGAAGAATCTTGGTCTAAATTACGTGCTAATGAAAAAATTACTATAATCAGCGCTTATTTCAATTACCCAGGTTTGGTAGGGAGTAGCACAAATTTCTACAAAAACATTACAGAATATATCAAAACCTCTGATAAAAAATATTTATTAAATGCAGTCACTGAAATAAGAGATAAATCCAATCCAAATAAATCAAAAGGCATACAGAATCGCAGAAACTGTGAAGCAGCGATGCTAGATTCAACTTTATCACCATTTTACTCTAAGCCAGATTCCCCCCTAATGCCAGGGAAGCTGAAAATTATTGCCGGAAAAACTATTGTACCAATTAATATTAGTCAATATTCGCCTAAAAATGCTGGTTCCGATTATTTCATCTGGCGAACAAAGCTAGATGAAAAAGTTCGACCAGCTCATTTGAAAAATGAGGGAAAAGTATTTTTAAAAAAAGATTACAACAATGGCAAGCTTGCCGACATTTACTATAATTGTCG
>CANNHR010000039.1 GCA_947505405.1 Rickettsiales bacterium | reverse complement strand
CTTTATTGTAAGATCCATAAGAAAACGACGATATATGTACAAAAATATTATGGAATTGCTGAGAATGTTTTTGCATAAAACAGCCTCTCGATATTATTCCAGCTCTCTTTTTTGTCATTCCCGCGCTTGGCGCGGGAATCCAGTCTTTTAGCCGTTTTGCCATGGATTCCCGCCTGGCGCGGGAATGACAATAAGGGATAGGAAAACCTCTGTAGGCATTTCCGACGGAGAGACTAGCTAGGCCACTTTACCTCTCTGCTATAGAACCTAATTCCATATAATCATTTAACTTGACCCTCTCCATTATTTCAGTTATACAGGTTCAAAAATACTAAGATAATTGAGGCCATTATATAGTTTATTAGTTTGGCGCCCAACTTAGTAAAGACTTTTATCTGCACCCGTAGCTCAATTGGATAGAGTATTTGACTACGAATCAAAAGGTTAGGGGTTCGACTCCTCTCGGGTGCACCAACTAAAGCAAGCTACGCGAGGCATTTAAATTTTTTGGGTATACTTTAGACGGTAATTGTTGCTTAAACATACTCATTAAGTCTTTCTTTAAACCCATCAAATAACTCTGTCATTATAATATTAGCTACATCAAGTGTATTTAAAATATCTTTTATTAGATTCAATGTCGATGCTCTAGTTTTAATAATCAGTACCAGCTAGAGGATTCCTTAAATATCCTCTATATGTAGTAACACCATTTCATTTTCACATTTTGCTTCGAAACATTTTTTTTCTTGTATTCTTGTTACTTTTTTTATACTTTTCTAAAAGTAATCATATTTTGGTGGTGATGATTGATTTTGTAGGCGTAGGGGTAACCAAATGGGTATAACGGTTTGTTAGGTTGAAGTAAAACAGTAGTTCCCGAAAATTCAAAGCCAATATCTGTCATTAATCTTACAATATCGCCTTGAACATTGATTTCTTTTTTATTTACTGTAAAATCGCTAATAACAATAGTGCAGTATCTTTTTAGATTTAACTTTTCATATCCTAATTTCATAATATCTTTTAAGGAATTTAGAAAATTTTGGTAGCTTTCTTTGTTTCCTAAATCATTTTCTTGATCACTATAATAACTGACTCCAGTTCTACCGCTATTTCTAAATCCCTTTCTACTATTATTTGTTCTAATTCCATTAGCATTATTTCTTAAAATATTATGATATGGAGGGGATGTTACGATATAATCAATATTACTAATATCCTCTAAAATATGATAAGCATCACCAAGAAAATATTCAAAATCTTGGTTTTCTTTATACCCTTTTTTATCTAACCTTTGCAAGGCTAAATTTTTATATTCTTGATTAAGATCAATACCTATTCCTTTTCTTTGTAAATTGCAAGCAGCTATTAATGCAGTTCCACTTCCGCAAAACATATCTAAGACACTCATGCCTCGTTTTGTAAAAAAGCTAATTAATTTTTCTGTATCTTTAATTAAAAAAGGAGCTGGGTGCTTCATTGCCTCTTTGTCATCTTTAGACTTTTCTGTCATCCAAAAGCTAGCAGTCAATTTAAGCCATTCTTTGCCAGTTAAATCATTTACCGTATTTCGCTCACTATATTTACTCATAAAGACTTTAGGAAAATGTTAATTTGCGGTTTTTCTGAAGTTGATAATTTTTCAATATCACTATATAAAATATATTTCCAATTATAGCTTCTAAAATTATCTAAAAACATTTGATCAGAATAACATTGAAGTTCCTTTTCTCTCTTATTCGGTATAACCATAATTTTTGGTATATCAATATCGCTATTAGATGCCCTTGATAAAGCGGATATAAAATCTGTTGAGTTTTCTACTTCTATTATGGTATCAATTTTACGATTTGTTATCCATATAGTATCTACCATTTCTAACCTTTCTCTTTTCTCAAACGATATGTCTAAAAAATCTAGACTATTAAAGTCTGCATAGGAAGATAGCCTAGTATTACCAATTTCCTCCCATTGTTCTCTTTTACCAATAAAAGACTGTTTATTTAACTTTTTTGCTATATTAATTAGTAGCTTAATGATCAGGGTATGCTCAGAGATTTCAGCCTCTATTGTCTGATTATAAACCCACTTTCCACCCGATTGTTTTGCGTATTTTTTTAAAAAGAAATTAATCTGTTTAGTATCTGGAGTAAGCCCATTCTGATATTTTATAAAAATTTCACCTAAAACCTCGTCAAAAGTTGTAGAATGTTTTCTTTTTAAAAAAGATAAGACAGTTTCTTCAACTCGTTGCGATAATGGTCTATCTGGATGAGTAATGTATTTCTTTGGTTCAATAAACCACCAAAAACTACCAGCTAAACTTTCAATGTTCTTTTGAATTAGAAAAATATTATCTATATCTTTTTTTAATACTTTATCAATAGCAACGTCAGAATCATCTAATATAAAACCGTTTTGCGATATTTCTGCTAATATTCCATTAAATAAAATTTGATATGGGGTTGGCTCCTGTCTTTTTGCAATAATGTCTATAGCTGTTTTTAGTACTAAACTACTGAATGTTTCTTGATCATTTTTAAAACTAAGCAAATTACTTTTTACACAACGAATGTAGAAATCAGTCCCTGAAGTCCCATAAGGATTAGAAACCACTGACTCCCCACTTCTTCTATTTTGTTGATGAATAACTTTTTCTATTGAAAAACCAGCCTGGGTAATAGAGCGTAAAAAAGAGTTCCATATCGCTATTTTTTTATTATGAAAAGTAAAAACAATTTTTCCATTATCCTTTAAAACTTTATGTAATTGCCTCAATGCATGAGTAAATCTTTGTTGATATAATGTTAAATCTATCTTCCCCTTTTTTATTGTAATTTCTGTATCAAAATTTGGTAAATACTTTTTATCTAATTCTTTAAGCCAATTTAACCAAATATAAGATAAATCTAAATATTGTACCAAACCACCATAAGGCGGATCAGTGATTATAAAATCAATAGAATTTTCTGGGATATATTGATCAATGTTGCATATATCTATTGTGCCATATTTTGCAGTAAAACCAACGCTATTTTTGTCTTTATTGGAAATGCTTACTTGTTTAATTTTTAACGATTTTAAATTTAAATAGTCTTTAGCTGACTTTAAAGCACTTTCAACTGATTGCTTACCAAAACAGCTACTTTCAAAAACAAGTAAGGGATTCATTTCCATTTGTCTTCTTGCGCAAATATAAGCACTTCTGCCCCAGCTAGTAGAAAAATCTCTATTAGCATTCGATCTTCTTGGAACACACATTTTAGTGGTTAAATGTAACATTTGAATAAAGCCAAATAATATTTGTTGCTGTAACATTTTGTCTTTAATTTTGCTAATTTTATCAAAAATCAATGATATTACATACAAGTTACGCCTAGTCCAAAGGTTAGAAAATTTGTTACCCCCTATATTGGTAATAAACTTAGCAGAAAAACTAGGTGTCTCATGGAATGGTTCATTTGGATATAGAAACTCAATCTTAATATCATTTAAGGAATTAGATAATTTATTATCGTAATCATTCGGATATGTTAAGTATTTATCTTTAACAGTTTGTTTTTCGTTGTCATTTGGCATAATGCCTAATTCGTATATTGACCCACTATCCCATTTAAAATGTTGAACTATACTACAACCACTACCGTGCCTTGCCGCCGTGGTGTAAATTTTTTTGTAAGTTTCATCTTCTGTAACATAGTTGATGATATTTCTAACCTCGAATTCAAATTTTTTTTCATCAAAATCAGAAGTTAGTACTTCTACTACAAATGCACTTAGTGGGTTTAAATCGAAGCCAATAATTTTTCTATTGCATTTTATTGCTTCAAGAAAAGAAATCCCACTCCCCATAAATGGATCAAGGCAAATTCCATTTTCTGGAGTGTATGTTTTAATATACTCTGCCCAAATATTATGAGGTTTTTTACCCCAATATTTCATTGCTGTGTATAGAGGAGGTCTTACCTCCTCTACCAAAGCATAATCAATATTGTTAGTTACATTAATATTACCCATATTTCAACAACCAAATTATTTTTTCTTTTTCATTTCCGATTTCAATTTTGTTACTAATTTTTTTTAAAAAACAAACTTATTTATTGTTCTACGAATCTTATTACAAAATTTTAATATATCCTACCAAATACATCTTTTATATTTTTTATATTTGTACTACAACTAGAAGGATATAAACGAATTTATAAATTGAGCATGAATTTTGACATCGATATAGCTATATTTGTTGGGTATTTAGTAATAAATGTTGCTTTTGGTTTATACTGGGGAAGAGGTAATAAAACCATAGAAGATTATGCTTTAGGTGGCAGAAATTTTAGCACAGGAACCCTTGTTTCCACAATAATGGCTGGTTGGCTTGGTGGCGATTATCTTTTTGTTACTTTAGCGCAGGTTTACACTACTGGTCTACATTATGCTATCGGGTGTTTGGGAATGGCGTTTGGCCTGTTCTTAATTGCTTATGTTTTTGTTCCAAGAATGGGAGAGTTTTTAGGTAATATATCTGTAGCTGAGGCTATGGGTAATTTATATGGGAAACGTGTAAGAATGATCTCGGCTATTTGTGGATCGATAGTTGCTGCAGGGTTCCTAGCATTACAATTCAAGGTTTTTGCCAGTATTTTTAAATCTTACTTAGGAATCTCTAGTGACTATGCAATTTATTTAGCTGGTTTTACAGTAATATCTTACTCAGCTTTTGGTGGAATTAGGTCAATTGCTTTTACAGATGTGATACAATTCTTTACTTTTGGCGTTTTGATACCAGTACTTAGTATTATTATTTGGCATGAATATACTATTATTAATGGTTTTGACTTCACCGTAGCTACTAGTAATCCTATATTTGATTATAAAGAATTTATAGGTTTCTCAAATACCCAATTTTGGTCATTGATATTTTTATTCGTTTTATTTGCAACTCCTGGTTTTGACCCAACCCTTTTTCAACGAATAAGCATAGGTCGTTCTACCGCACAAGTTAAAAAGGCATTCACTACAGCATCTATATTACTACTATTAATTTTATGTGGAATGTCCTGGATTGGATTCATGCTCTTTAATGTCGATCCTAATCTGGAACCAGAAAGTTTAGTCCAATATATAATAGATAATTATTCCCATGTTGGGCTTAAGGGATTTATATTAGTAGGAATTGGCGCTATGTGTATGTCTAATGGGGATGCTAATTTAAATTCTGCTTCAGTAGTGCTGACTCATGATTTTTTAAAACCTTTAAATATCACATTTAAAAATGAACTACTTCTTACCAAGATCATTGCTTTAATTATAGGTGCAATAGCTATATTTCTAGCATCTCTGGACTATGACTTGCTTTCTTTAGTTTTTATGACACAAAGCTATAATCTGGTAGTCGTACCATTAATTTTGGCTATTTTAGGATTTCGTACCACAGAGAAAGCAGTGTTGATAGCTATGGGAGCTAATTTTATTTGCGTAGTGATCTGGCGTCAATTTTTTATGGATACTGGGATAGATAGTATGGTGCCAGGCGATATTGCAAGTTTAGTATTCTTGATAGGAAGTCATTACTTGTTGAAACAGCAAGGAGGTTGAGTTGGAGCAAAAAGGTAAATTTTCTTTTATTGAATCTATTAAAAACTTTAATTTTTTGACTTTTTGTAAGAATAATTCACCAAAAGAGGAATTAGTCTATACGGGGTTTGGTATCTTTTGTATCATATCCACCATTTGCACTATGTATTGCATGTCAACCATTCCTGTATGGAGAGATAAAGAATCATTATTATATATTTATGAAAGTATGCTTATATTTTCAGTGTTTTTTGTTACTCATCCTATTTGGCCAGCTCCATTAAAAAAAGAAATTATTGTACAAGTTGCTTGGAATATAGGTGTGGTCTATTTGCTGATAATTTGTAGCAGTTTTTTTGTAATGCTGAGTAACTTGGTGCTCTAGAGGTCGTTGTATTTACAGTTAACATTATAGTAGTAGCAATTTTGACTAGATGGAAGATTGCAGTTGGAATGAGTATAGTAGGGTTATATATAGGTACTCAATTTTACAGATATTATACTGGTTTTGGTATAGAAAGTATTAATCTCAAGGTAGAATCTAGTTCATTTATTCTATACGCTCTTCTACTAATTGGTACTGCGATAGTTATTTTCCTGAAACCAAAGCAGGAGCAGCAAGAGTTAACAGAGCAGAAAGTCAATCATCTAGGAGATCGTATTACTGATCGGGAAAAAGCTCTGGAAAAGGCTTTAGTGTTGAAGGAGGAGTTTATTCGTAATATAACTCATGAGTTTCATGCGCCGCAAACTGGTATAAAAAGTATGGCGGAAGTATTATGTGAAAGCTATTACAAACTTACTGATCAGCAACGCTTAGAGGCAGCTGAGACTATTTTTAAAAGCTCTGTCAAGCTTGATAGTTACTATAATAACATTATTGATCTGGCAAAAATTTCCGCTGTAGGCTATGAATTAACAATAACCCAAGTAGATTTAAGTAACTTACTACATAAGTGTATTGAGCTTTGCCAAAAGCTATATACAGAAGATGACGCTAGAACATTTATTGTTGAAATTGAGGAAGAACTAACGGCAGAGTGCGATAAATATTATATAGGCCAGACTTTTGATAATTTAATTATTAATGCTATTAATTACTGCAAAGAAGGGCATATCCTTATAAGTTTAAAAAGAACAAATAAAGGAGTAGAGTTCACTATTACTGATGAAGGAATAGGGATACCAAAAGAAGATATATACGATATCTTCAAGCCTTTTACCGTTAGTTCTCGGACCAAGACTCAAGCTGGGGGGAGAGGGGTAGGCCTGGCTTTGTGTGAGAAAGTCATTAATATACATGGCGGCACAATTGAGGCTAAAAGTGATGAACAAAAGAGGACAGCATTTAAATTTATTTTGCCATAAAAAACTTTTAATTAAAATAAGAAATAGTACGAAAATACCTACAGACGGTTGTGAGCATTATCAGAAAAGAAATGAATGTCAAAAAGAGCAAAAATACAAATCTCTTCAGGTTAGCTGACTATACATTATGATGCCCTCCTCAGTTTAGGACAGTTAAACTTTAATCATTTAAATCAACGAATCATATCTTAAGCAATTGGAAAATAAGGAATGGGGTATTTTTTACAAAAAGTCAGCTTTGATAGGCTTTTTGTAGATTATGTTGAGTCATCCTAGTAGAATCTAGTTCAAATATAAGAGCCTGTCTTCATAGAATTATGCAGCATAATTCTATGAAACAGGTTCTTAATAGCATTTCAACTTGTGACTAAGATGTGGCGCCTATGACAACTGAAGCTTATCTTGCATTTCTTACCGCAAATGCGCTACTTGTCTATACTCCTGGTCCAACAGTTTTGCTAGTAGTGCATTATGCATTAACTTACGGAAGGCAAGTTGGTAAATATACTATACCAGCGGTTCTGCTTGGTGATATTATAGCTGTGAATTTTTCTCTATATGTTCTTGGATCATTACTAAAACTTTTCCCTAGTTCATTTGAACTATTAAAAATTGTTGGTGGACTATACATGATTACGCTCGGTTTGAGTCATGTTTTATCGAAAAGGAAAATCGTTAGTGACACAAAAATTAACATCAAGCTTCCTGACAAAAAGGTTTTTACGCATGTTATGCTCATCACCGCATTTAACCCAAAAACTATCATTTTTTTGCTAGCATTTTTGCCGCAATTTTTAAACCCAAAAGGAGATATCTTTAGCCAAACATTACTCATGGGAATAAGCTTTGTGATGCTTGGTCTGTCCGGTTCTTCTTTCTATACCTTAGCAGCAAGCAAAATTCATCATTGGGTAAATACGCCTTATGCCCAAAAAATAGTTCACCTTATATCTGGATCTATTCTTTGTATCATTGGTATGATTACAATTCTTCTTTAGGGGGAGAGGGCTGGTTTGGGATATGGCCTTTTTGTATGATTTTGTCGTCAAAACTAGTCTGTGGTACTCACGTAGATGAGTATATGCCGTTCCTCGTCTTCGTTTTTTCTAAAATTTTCTACAAAAATTCAACTGATTAGGTATTTTAGCTGCATATTAAATTAAAAGCTCCTCACAATAAGATTACTACTTGAAACATGGACATATCATAATATTATGCTCTCTTAATATTATGAAATAATTAAAAAACTGGGGCGTTAATGAAAAAAGTTGTAATTTCTGGAATGATCGGAAATGCTCTTGAATGGTATGATTATGCACTTTATGCGCAATTTGCTTACATTATTGGGCTGAAGTTTTTCCCTAAAACCGAGTTTATCGAGATACTTACTTTTGCAGTCTTCGCAGCTGGTTTTGTTGTCAGACCTCTAGGTGGTATTATTTTTGGTCAGATCGGTGATAGGCTTGGGAGGAGAAAAGCTTTGGTGCTAGGAATCTTACTCATGGCAGTTCCCACCGCTGGCATAGGATTGTTGCCATCGTATAATTCTATAGGGATAGCGGCACCCATAATCCTAGTAATAATTAGGCTGCTTCAAGGGTTTTCTCTTGGAGGAGAGTTTAGTGGTTGCATTGCCTATATAGTTGAACATTCGCCGGCTGACAAAAGAGGTCTAGCTGGAAGCGCTGCTTTTGTCAGTATGTGCATGGGAATGCTCCTTGGGCTTGGGGTAGCTCAAGCTTTTACATATTTTCTATCAGAAGAGAGTTTATTATCTTGGGGATGGCGAACCGTTTATTGCTGGTCTCTTTATAGGGCTTGTAGGGTTGTATATCAGATCTCATCTTGCAGAAAGCCCTTTATACAAAGCTGCTAAAGCTCAGGGAGCGCTTTCTCGTACTCCTCTTAGAGAGACATTATGCAAATATTGGAGAGAAGTGTTAATTGCAATGGCTGTTTACATAAACGTTACAGCGCCGTTTTATACAACTACAGTGTTCATTAAAAATTATATGGAAACACTAGGTTATGAGAAAAATCAAAGTACCATAACGTGCGGACTAATTTTAGTCAGCATGAGCATCATGTTTCCTCTTTCTGCGTATTTGTCCGATAGAATTGGTAGAAAGCCGGTGATAGTATGGGCAAGTATTGTTCTTGTAGTATCAATATACCCTATCTTCTTGGCGCTTCACTCGATGAATTATGCTGTCGCTATATTGTCGCAAATTCTCTTTTCCGGTATAGTAGGAGTTTATATGGGACCTGTACCGACGCTTCTCGTTGAACTGTTTCCAACTAGAGTTCGATTTACAGGTGTTGCAATTTCTTATAACTTAAGTGCAGCTATTTTTGGTGGTACAGCTCCTATGGTTGGGGCGGCGCTGCACAAATTTACTGGTCAGCAAATTTCGCTGGCATATTACCTAACTGGTCTAGCATTATTTTGTTTATGCACACTGTATTTCTATAAAGAAACATATAGAAATAATTTGTCTGACGATATAGTGCATGAGTAGACTTCTTTCGAAATTAGCTATAGATAAGGACCGTGTGCGAAATTTAATATAACCAATCAAAGGTTTAAAAATACTTCTTGACTTGGTAATGGTGATTGGTACAAAATGGATTGTAGTTTATTTTAATTAAGCCTATGGTTATATTATGAAGAAAATTTTTAAAAATTTTGGAAAGAAGTTAGATAATGCATTAGGTAACCCATCTCATTTAAACTCTTCTATCCCTGAAAAAAGAAAAGTCGCTGAAGAGAAGTTTTTTGTTATAAAGAAAGAAACGGAGATGAAGTTTGAGGGTAATAATAATCAGAGTAATGAGATGAACTCTGAAACTCAGGATACTAGTATGGAAGTTATAGGGTCTTTAAAGGAAGATCAAATTATTGTTGAAAAACAAGGCGAAAAAACAAGGCGAAAAAGCAAGTGAAGCAGCTGAAGCTTTGATTCAAGCTTATTGTCAAGAAAACGGTAAGGAATATTTAAAGAAGGCAGTAATTCTGAACCCAATAAGGAAAGTTTTTGGATTAGAAGAATTAGCGCAAGATTTGCAATTGATTGATTTGGAGCTTTATCAAGTGATTCAAAATAACCCATATGTAAACCCATCGTTAAAACAAGAGCTATTAGAAGATAAATTCTTCTCTTACGAAAGATTAGAATTGGATTTAATAGAAAATGTATGTATAAAAACTACTTACAAATCCAGCATGCTTAGTAAATTGAACATAGCAAGAGAAAGAATTAACGAAATAAATAAATTGAAATATGTCACTGAAAAAGCTACCATTTTACCAAAATTGACGGAAGATAGAGATATTAATATTATAGATAGCGATATTGTATCTTTCGTTATGAATAGTACATTTTGTGATGAACGGTCTAAGTCAATTTTATTGAGTTGCGTATATTATCATTTATATAGCTCCGGATATCTATTACTAGGTACGGAAGAAAATACATCTTGTGTAGATAATGGAATAACGGAGTTAATAAAAGTTTTTGTGTTAGAGCCAAAATTATTCTTTACTGAGCAAAGTGAGGATATTTCTATTTATGGAGAAGGTGTTACAGAAGGCGATTTTTCATATGAGTGATACATTATTTGAGGTTCCGCATGGTCAATCAAAGGTGCTGATGCATTCTTGTTGTGCTCCATGTTCTGGTCCTTTAATTGAAAAAATGGCTGAGTCTGGAATTGATCTAACTATATTTTTTTATAATCCAAATATTCACCCTAAAAAAGAATATGAAATTCGTAAGAAAGAAAATATTCGTTTTGCAGAGAAGTTAGGGCTTGCTTTTATAGACGCTGATTATGATGTGCAGAACTGGTTTGCTAGAGCCAAAGGAATGGAACAAGAACCCGAACGAGGTGCTCGTTGCACTATGTGTTTTGACATGCGTTTTGAGAGAACTGCGCTTTACGCTTATGAGAATGATTTCAAAGTAATTACTAGTTCTCTTGGTATATCCAGATGGAAAAACATGGAGCAAATTAATGATTGCGGCACTCGCGCTGCCTCTCATTATCCAAGCGTTACCTACTGGACATATAATTGGCGAAAAAGTGGTGGGGGAGCTCGAATGTATGAACTAGCAAAAGAAGAAGAGTTCTACAAGCAAGAATATTGTGGCTGCATTTATTCTCTCAGAGACACAAACAATTGGCGCAAACAAAATGATCGCCAGGAAATTACGATTGGTGAAGAGTTTTATAGCGCTAAAATACTAAGTATATAACTTGAATATTATTTCCTAATGAATTGCTGGCTCAATATATATAAACCGAGAAATATCAGCTCAGCAAAAGCGGTAGCATTAGTAAAGAGAGTTTTTAAAGGATCAAAAGTTGGTCATACCGGAACTCTTGATGTTGAAGCCGAGGGTGTGTTGCCAATTGCTCTAGGCGAAGCAACTAAATTAGTTAGTATATTAATAGATGCTAAAAAGGAATATGAATTTACTATTAAATTTGGTGCTAAAACAGATACTGCTGATAGCTCTGGTAAGGTAATTGAAATATCAGAATATATACCAAGCGAAGCTGAATGCCGCCTTGTATGTTCAGAATTTCTTGGGCGCGTGCAGCAGATTCCTCCTGCTTATTCAGCATTAAAAATCAACGGAGAAAGAGCTTACAAACTTGCCAGAGCAGGGAAAGAGGTAGAGCTAGCAAAGCGTACTATAGAAATATATGGATTAAAATGCACGAGCTACTCACAAGAAGAGGCTACGGCGAGTTATGTCTGCGAATGCTCTAAAGGTACATACATTCGTACACTAGCAGAAGATATTTCTTTGTCCTTGCAAAGTTTGGGATTTGTGATAGAATTGCGCCGCACAAGAGTTGGAATGTTTTATGCAGAAACTGCGGTCGATATTTCTAGCTATTCGCAAATGACTATTGAGGAGGCAAAAATACTCCTCCAGGAAAAGTGCTTGAAGATTGAGGCTGTACTAGACGACATCCCGGTACTTGATGCAAGCAACTCAGAGGCTCAAAAAATTCGCTTCGGTCAAGCATGTCAATTTGACACTGACCAGAACTTCGAATTGGCTTGGGTAAGAAATAGTGGCTGTATAGTTGCTATTGGAAGCTTGCACTCAAATAACTTTAAATCTTCGAGAGTGTTTAATTTAAATTATGGAGAATGATGATGTCGATAATGCAAGAGCGTAAAACCGATCTCATAAAGGAATATGCTACAACTGAAAATGATACTGGTTCAGTAGAGGTCCAGTGCGCTGTTCTGACAGAAAGAATAAACAATTTGACTAGTCATTTGAAGGAAAATCATAAAGATTTTTCTTCAAGAAGAGGATTACTGATATTAGTTGGTCGTAGGCGTAGCTTACTGACTTACTTAAAGAAACGTAGCCTTGACAGATATGTACAGTTAATCAATAGATTAAACTTGAGAAAGTAGTACATACTGCTCCTATTTGGATTAAAGCAGATTCAAGACCGCATTATGCTAGGCTGAATGCGGTATCCTGAATTTGATGGCTGGAGTATGTCTTTAATCCAGGATTACTCTTCTAACTACGCTCTCTTATAGTCACGCTCCATGACAAACACTAGTTTTATATCTATACTTATTTAACAATGCCAATTTTAAAAATAACTTTTATCATTTCTTTTTTGCAATTTCATGTATAGTATATTTCGTGAGAAAATAAGCTGCTTTTGAAACTCGCTTTTTGAGGTGAATTGATTAAGTGCTGTAGGAAATAATTACAATAAAAATTTAGGAATATATTTAATGTTTAATGAAATAAAAAAACAAACGATTTGGAACGGCATCGCTCTAGAGCTTTCAACAGGCAAAATTGCACGTCAAGCCGATGGTGCTGTTATGGTCAAAATGGGAAATACAGTAGTACAGTGTACTGTCGTCTCAGCAAAAACTGCAAATGCAGGAATGAATTTCTTTCCTCTGACCGTTAATTATCAAGAAAAATCTCATGCTGCTGGCAAGATTCCTGGTGGCTTTTTTAAACGTGAAGGGAGAGGATCAGAAAAAGAAGTGTTGGTCTCAAGGCTGATTGATAGGACCATTAGACCATTATTTCATTCTGGGTTTTTCAATGAAACGCAAATTGTGTGCACCGTTCACTCCTTTGATCCAAGCTACAGCCCTGACATTTTGGCATTAATTGGTGCCTCAGCTGCGCTTGCAATCTCAGGTGTGCCATATCTTGATATAGTTGCAGCAAGCAGGGTCGGAATGATCGATGGTAAATTTGTATTAAACCCAACATTTGAAGAAATAAAGGATAGTAAACTAGATTTAATTGTAGCCGGTACAAAAGATTCGGTAATGATGGTAGAATCTGAGGCTGATTTCTTGACTGAGCAACAAATGCTTGATGCGGTAAAATTTGGTCATGAGGCTTTTGGGCCTATTATCAAGCTTATAGAGGAATTGAAAACTGCTGCTAGCAAACCAGCATGGGATACCGCTGAGCTCTTCCCTGTGACACTGAAAAATGATCTTCGTAAATTAACTAAAGATGATATTACTAAAGCATTTGCGATTAAAACAAAACAAGAACGTTATGCGGCTATTGATGCAATTTCAAACACTATGATTGAAAAATTTACAGCTGATCAACAATATACGCAGATGCAAGTTGACTTTGCTTTATCTGAAGTTAAAGCTGAAGTTTTAAGAGCAAATACGCTTGAGAAAAAGGTGAGAATTGATGGTAGATTATCTGACGAAATCAGAAAAATTGAATGTGAAGTATCTCTATTTCCTGGCACTCATGGATCAGCACTTTTCACTAGGGGAGAAACTCAAGCTATTGTTACTACAACGCTGGGCACCGGTCAAGATGAGCAAATCATCGATTGTATTGAAGGAGAATATAAAGAGAGTTTCTTGTTGAATTATTTATTTCCTCCATACTCTGTTGGTGAGGCTGCTCCTCTTCGGGCGCCAAGCAGACGTGAAATTGGTCATGGTAAACTTGCGTGGCGTGCTCTAAAAAGAGCTCTGCCATCAAAAGGAGACTTCCCATACACAATAAGAGTTGTGTCTGAAATTTCTGAATCAAACGGTTCTTCATCAATGGCTACTGTTTGCGGAGGTTCTATGGCGCTGATGGATGCTGGAGTGCCAATGAAAGCGGCTATTTCAGGGATTGCTATGGGATTAATTAAAGAAGGAGATCAATTCATAGTTCTTTCCGATATTATTGCAGATGAGGATCATCTTGGTGATATGGATTTCAAAGTAGCTGGTAGTAGTGATGGAGTAACAGCGCTTCAGATGGATATTAAGGTTGCTGGCATTACTTTCGAAATCATGGAAAAGGCTTTAGATCAAGCTAAGCATGGTCGTATCCATATTCTGAGTAAAATGGCAAGTGCTATTACTTCAAATTCTTCAATTAGTAGTAATGCTCCGATGATAGAATCGTTCATGGTTCCTAAAGACAAGATTCGTGAAATTATCGGCCAAGGTGGTAAGGTTATCAGAGAAATTTGTGACACTACTGGAGCTAAGATTGATATCACTGACGATGGATTAGTTTCAGTTTCTGCAGTGGGCAGAGAAAAGCTAGAAGCTGCCGTACACAGAGTTAAAGAAATTGCAATAGATCCTGAAATTGGTGATATTTTTGAAGGTACAGTTGTTAAAATTCTTGATGCTGGTGCTTTCGTTAACTACTTAGGTAGCCGCGATGGCTTCGTTCATATCAGTGAAATTGCGCAAGAGAGAATAGAATCAGTTGCAGGCGCTCTAACTGAAGGTCAAAAGGTAAGAGTTAAACTCATTGGCTTTGATCGTGGTAAAGCAAAACTTACAATCAAGAACGTAGACGCAGAAGTTGTCGCGCAGAAAGAATCAAGGCCAGATAAGGAAACCCGAGCTCCAAGAAGTGATTCTAAAAACGACAAAAGCGAAAAGCGAGATGGTGCAAAAAAGTGGAAAAATAAAAGCGCCGAATCAGCTCCTGAGGCTGACATAAAAGAACGTAAGTATTTTAACTAGACACTATTAACAAAGTCACTCTAATGGTCGATTTATGTGTTATTTTCGTCCTCGAATCCTCATGTATATTTAATATACTCCGGGAGCCGGCTGGAGCGGGCGAAAATGCCTATAAATCGTCTACACACCGTCATTCTGAAGTCTCTCCGTCAAAAATGCCTTCAGAGGTTTTCCTATCCCTTATTGTCATTCCCGCGCTAGGCGGGAATCTATGGCAAAACGGCTAAAAGACTGGATTCCCGCCTGGCGCGGGAATGACAATAAAGAGAGCTGGAATAATATCGAGAGGCTGTTTTATGCAAAAACATTCTCAGCAATTCCATAATATTTTTGTACATATATCG
>CANNHR010000038.1 GCA_947505405.1 Rickettsiales bacterium | reverse complement strand
GGCAAAGCTGAGTATTGCTAAAAATTAAGAGTTTTATCACATGTATAGGTGAGTTTTGGCGTTTTTTCCTATCCACGCAACAAAGCCTTCCCGCGCCAGGCGGGAATCCAGTCTTTTAGCCGTTTTGTCATGGATTCCCGCCTGGCGCAGAATGACAATAAGAGATAGGAAAACCTCTGTAAGGCATTTCCGGCGGAGAGACTATATAAATACGTGAGCACAAGCGAGACCTGCGAAATTGACAGCACATAATTCAATGTGATTTACTATAGCGTAAGCAGCCTCTGTAATTCTTTTGCAGCTTCAATACCAAACTCTTCTGCATCTAATATCGTACCAATTTTTTGGCAATATTCGATTTTATTACCTTCGAAGTTTGATAGCATATAATTTGCTATGATTTGGCCTTGTTTATATACGGCATGAGCCGACATTGGCGTTCGACAACTTGCATCTAGATAAGTCAAGAACGCTCGCTCAGCTCTGGCCAAATGCCACGTTGACTCATGATTAATTTTTGCGCATATTTTCCGCATTTCTTCATCATCACTTCTTATCTCTATACCAATAATTCCTTGACCAGCAGCTGGCAACATATTTTCTGGTTCTATTGGAAAACAAGAAGAAGACTCAAACCACCCTCCTCGACGCAAACCTGCACATGCCAAAATTGCCGCGTCTACCTCGCCTGTTTTAAGCTTATCAAGCCTTGTGTTCATATTTCCTCGAAATTGAACTACTTCAAGGTCAGGCCTAACGTGATTAATCAAGACTCTTCTTCTGACTGACGAACTACCAACTTTTGCACCAATTGGCAATTCATCTAAAGATTTACAGTGAAATGAAACAAAGCAGTCTCTGGGATCTTCGCGCTCAAGCACCGCAGCTAGTTCTAGTCCATCTGGTAAACCTCCAGGCACATCCTTTAGTGAATGCACCCCAATATCGATGGAATTTGCACTTAGCTGCTCCTCTATTTCCTTTAAGAATAAAGCCTTGCCGCCTATATCATATAAATTCTGGTCTGTAATTTTATCTCCAGTAGTTATTATAGGAATTACCAGACATTCGGCTTTTGGAAAATGTTTAGTTATTACATCAATTACCATATTTGTTTGGATTAGTGCTAATTTACTATTTCTTGTTCCGATTCTGATTTGCATAATTACACCAGTTTAAATGGACTCTCCACAGAGAAAATTAAGTTATTTATATGACCAGTGGCTCCCAGAGCAAGCGGGTAATTTATTTTGCCATGGCCAATTCCGCTAGTTCTAAAAACAGGAACTGAGTACAAATAGTTACTGATGAAGTGCTCAATACTAGCATCTAACAGCTTATCTGATTCGGTAAAATCAGCAAAAATTACCGCCTTAACTCGTTCAAATAAACCAGCATTCTTCATGTGTAATAAATGACGGTGCACTTGATAACCTCTTTCATTTACGTCCTCAACAAATAAAATCTTATTTGCAAGTGATGGGTGAAGCTTGGTACCGATCATATTGCAGATAAGAGTGAGATTACCACCAGTAACTTGAGCTGAAATATTTGATGATGATTGAGCTCGCTGGTTCCAAGCTTGCAGTGTAAACTCAGCACTTTTTCCTCCAAGAACAGACACTATATCCTTCATCATATCCTTATGATTTTCACTAATAGTGCCGTGAATCGAAGGAAAACCATAATGCTGATTAAACAAATAATGCAGCACTGTTGCGTCGCTATAGCCAATAAATATCTTTCGACATGATGGCTTAATTTTAAGGCAGTCAAAAACTATTTCACCCGCCCCATAACCGCCACGAAATACCGAAATAATTTTGATACAAGGATCTTCAATAGCTTCTCTTAATTGCCTTAGTCTTTCTTCTTTGGAAGCCGCAAAATATTCGAGGTTACCTCCAGCAAAAATTTTTTCATCATATTTACAAGAAAATCCACGTTCTTCAAATAAAGATATAGCAATGGAAAGACGAGTTTTACTCATCTCTAGATCGAAATTACCAGCTGCGTCTTTGCAAGCAGAGCTAGGCGCAATTATAGCTACTTTGTCTTGTTTTCTGTCGAATGGAATAGTATAAGAACCTGTCTTCATAGATTTATTCTGCATAATTTTTGTCTAATATTTTGCATTTTATACATGATTTTTAATTTTAATATATGTATATTCGCATTAAAAATCATTGAAAATTATCCTAAAAATTCTATCAGACAATTCTATGAAGACAGGTTCTTAGTCATCGCCAACCTTCAATGCTGCAATAAACGCCGATTGAGGAATTTCAACATTTCCTACATTACGCATTCTTTTCTTACCAGCTTTTTGTTTTTCCAGAAGTTTACGTTTTCTTGATACATCACCACCATAGCATTTTGCGAGAACATCTTTTCTCATCGCTTTGACGTTTTCTCTGGCAATGATTTTACCGCCGATCGCAGCTTGAATCGCTATTTGAAATAATTGCCTTGGAATCAAGTCTTTCAAACGATTGCACAATTCTCTTCCTCTGTATTCAGAACGAGATCTATGAATTATAGTTGAAAGCGCATCTACTGGTTCACTATTGACCAAAATAGATAGTTTAACCAAATCGCTCTCTTCGTAACCGTCCATTTCCCAGTCAAAGCTTGCATAACCCTTAGTGCAACTCTTCAATCGATCGTAAAAATCAAAAACAATCTCATTAAGAGGTAATCTGTACTGAAGCATAATACGTCTTGAAATATATTTCATGTCAAGTTGTGTGCCCCGCTTATCTGTACATAAAGACAGCACAGATCCGAGATATTCTTCTGGAACCATGATTGTTGCTTTAATCCATGGCTCAAGCATTGATTCAATTGTTTGGGGATCTGGAAAATCGGCTGGATTATGAATCTCCAACTGCTTTCCGCCTCTTATATTAATTTTATATATAACACTTGGAGCTGTGGTAATGAGGTCTAAGTCAAACTCACGATCGAGCCTTTCTTGTACAATCTCTAAGTGTAGCAGACCAAGAAAGCCACATCGAAAACCAAAACCTAATGCACTTGAGCTTTCTGTTTCAAACTTTAAACTTGAATCATTTAAGCTTAACTTTTCTAGCGAGTCTTTAAGAATTTCAAACTCTGATGCATCAGAAGGATAAAGACCACAAAATACAACAGGTAAACTTGGTTTAAAGCCAGAGAGCGGAGAAAGTTCTAGCTTACTATCTTCTACAATCGTATCACCAACTTTACAATCTGAAACTTGTTTTATAGAAGCGGTCAAAAATCCGATCTGTCCATCTTCAAGGGTATCGCAGAGAACTTTTTTAGGTGTGAAATAACCAACATTATCAGCGTTATATACTTTCTGAGTCGATAGCATCTTAATTTTCATTCCTTTCTTCAAAGTACCTTGAAAAATACGAACTAAAATCACCACTCCAAGATACTTATCGTACCAACTATCCACCAATAACGCCTTTAAAGCATCTTGTTCTTCTTCTTTTGGCGCTGGCAAGCGATGAACCACAGCTTCTAGCACATCTTGGATACCAATACCGCTTTTTGCCGAAATCATCAGAGCGTCACTTGCATCAATACCAATCATATCTTCTATTTGCTGCCGTACCATTTCTGGCTCAGCTGCAGGCAAGTCGATTTTATTTAAAACTGGAATAATTTCATGATTATTGTCTATCGCCTGGTACACATTCGCTAGAGTTTGTGCTTCAACTCCTTGGCTTGCATCAACTATAAGCAACGAGCCTTCACAAGCAGCCAGTGATCTGCTTACTTCATAGGAAAAATCAACATGGCCAGGCGTGTCCATTAAGTTAAGTATATAGGTGTTACCATCTTTGGCTTTATACTCAAGCCTCACTGTTTGCGCTTTGATAGTGATGCCTCGTTCTCTTTCAATATCCATTGAATCAAGAACTTGCTGGCTCATTTCACGTTGCTCAAGTCCACCACAATATTCGATTAATCGATCAGCCAAAGTTGACTTTCCATGATCAATATGGGCAATTATAGAAAAATTTCGGATAAATTTCTTTTCAGTCATTGTGGTATGTACTATTATTCTCAAAATACGCGATTAGTATATAGTATAATATTCTCTTAAGGTAGTAAAAATGCGCGCAGAATTAGAAAACTTAAAAAACAAAATTGAAGAATCACTGGCTCTGATCAAGAGGTCTCTTTGACCCAGATGGCACAAGAAAAAAACTAGACGAGCTAGAACAGCTTTCACTCGATCCAAATTTATGGAACGATCAGAAAAAGGCAAGCGCAGCTTTAAAAGAAAAAAGGTTACTTGAAAAAACATTAGAGTCGTATGATTACATCAATGATGGTCTTCGTGAAAATATTGAACTAGCTCATATGGCGGAGGAAGAGAATGACGAAGATGTTATATCTCAGGTTCAGGCAGAGCTAGTAAAAATTCAGATTACATCAGCAAAACTAGAGACAGAATGTTTGTTTTCCGGTGAAGCCGATGGAAATAATTGCTTCCTAGAGATAAATGCTGGAGCGGGCGGAACAGAGAGCCATGACTGGGCATCAATGATGATGCGTATGTACTTAAGATTCGGCGAAAGAATGGGTTTTACTTGCGAAGTTGTTAACATTATTGCCGGCGAAGAAGCTGGTATTAAATCTTGCTGCATTAAATTTAAGGGAGATATGGCCTATGGTTGGCTTAAGTCTGAATCTGGTGTGCATAGACTAGTTAGGATATCTCCGTTTAATGCAGCTGGCAAGAGAATGACAAGCTTTGCCTCTTGCTGGGTCTATCCTGAAGTTGACGAAAGCATCGACATTGTTATCGAAGAAAAAGATCTTCGCATAGACACGTATAGATCATCTGGAGCAGGTGGACAGCATGTAAATACTACTGACTCGGCAGTACGAATAACACACCTTCCAACAAACATTGCGGTTCAATGTCAAAACGATCGCTCACAGCATCGTAATAAAGCAGAAGCTATGCAGATGCTTAAAGCACGATTATTCGAACTTGAGTTACAAAAAAAGAATGAAGAAATAAATAAACAAAACGCCGAAAAAACCGATAATGGATGGGGACACCAAATCAGATCCTATGTATTGCAACCGTATCAAATGGTCAAAGATTTACGGACAAACTATGAAACCAGTGACTCATCCGGTGTTTTAGATGGCAATTTAGAGAAATTCGTCTCAAGTGCTTTGGCAGCAAATGTAAGTAAACGAAACTAACGTAGTGGAAAAGATGCTAGGCCGAAGGCAGGCGCAAGCTTCAATCAAGTTCAGCATGTCTAATTTATTAACTATATAAGATGTAAACAATAGATAAAATGAAACTCAACCACCAAAAAGGAAAAAAAATTGGAATCTTCGGCCTGGGTTTAACCGGCTGCTCTGCCTTTTCTGCGTTAAATGAAGTTACAAAAACTATTCTCTGCTGGGATGATTCAGAAGTAAATCGCAATAAATTTATATCTCAATTTGGCTCTGAGTCTCTAAGTGATATTACTGATCAAGCTTGGCAATTTCTTGATAAGGTTGTTATCAGCCCTGGAGTTCCACCTTCGCACGCAATTTTTTCATTAATAAGGAAGCATAACTTATTGATATCTTCTGATATTGAGCTACTTATCGAAGAAAATCCTCAATCAAAAATAGTCGTAATAACAGGAACAAATGGCAAAAGCACTACTACCGCATTAATTGGCCATATTTTACATAAAGCTGGCTTTGATTATCATGTTGGTGGCAATATAGGACTTCCTGTTCTGATGCTTCCAGAAAAGGCCGTGGGATATGTTTTAGAATTATCTTCATTTCAAATTGATTTAATACAAAATTTCAATAGATTTTTTATATCTATTTTGCTTAACATTACTCAAGATCATTTGGATAGATATGGAACTTTTGAAGAATACAGCAAGGCAAAATTTAGAGCTTTTCAAGGTAACGGAATCAAAATTATCGGAATAGACAGTGATAAGTCACGAGAATTTTATGCTCATCTAAAAAAGAAAGGTGAAAGAAAATTAATTCCTATTAGCACTGGCTCAAGCCACGATGGTATCAGTTGTAATTCTGAAAGGTTAGTTGATAACTCCTTCAATCACGACACATATGATCTTCCTGCACTAAATCATCTACAGGGGAAACATAATCAAGAAAACATCGCTGTATCTTTTGCGGCTTGCAGATCCTTAGGAGTAGAACCATTAGAAATTATCGAGCACATCTCTAGCTTCAAGGGGCTTAAGCATCGCATGCAATATCTAGGCACTAAAAATAATATTAGTTTTTACAACGACAGTAAGGCTACTAATGCTACGTCTGCTGCTTGCTCACTAATTTCCCTCAATAATATTTTTTGGCTTGCTGGAGGTATTTTTAAGGAAAAATCACTATCACCAATTGATTTTGCACTTAAGAACGTAAAAAAAGCATATTTATTCGGTAAAGATAAGCTATTATTCGCAAAATATCTTGAGAATAAAGTGGAATATACGATATGTATGACTATGAATGAAGCTTTTGAGTGTGCAGTAAAAGATGCACAGTTGATAAAAGTAGGTACAAATATTTTGCTAGCTCCAGCGTGTGCATCATATGATCAGTTCAAAAATTTTGAAGATAGAGGCAATCAGTTTATAGAATTATATGATACTAAGTAACCTTATAAAACAATGGTGGCGTACCATAGATCAGCAAGCTGTAATAGCATATGGTATATTAATTGCCTTTAGCTTTATGTTGGTAACAACCACTAGTTCTGCAGTTGCGGGAAAAATTGGCCTCGTTGACAATTATTTTTCTTCAAGACAGATACTGCATCTGCTCCTTGGTGCTGTTTTTATGGTAGCATTTTCCTCTTTAGATAAAAAATGGATAAAGAGAATAGCCATTCTTGGCTTCTTGTTTAGTATAACGATGCTCGTTCTCGTAAAGCTGTATGGTTACGAAGTAAAAGGAGCCACAAGATGGATACGGATAGCTGGTTTTTCATACCAACCATCAGAGTTTTTGAAACCATTTTTTGCTGTTATCACGGGCTGGATACTTTCATTGAAATATCAAGAAGCTTTCCCTAGCTTCCAAGTATGCACCTTACTATATATCATAGTGGCTGTTTTAATATTAGTTCAGCCTGATGTAGGAATGCTTATCTTAATCACAGCAGTATTTGCTACTCAATTATTCATAGCTGGCTTTCCTATTATCTGGATTACGGTAGCCTTCATGGGAGGATTTTTTGGTATTGTATCAGCTTATTTCCTCTTACCGCATGTAGCAAGCAGAATAAATAACTTTCTAGATCCCGTAAGCAACGAAAATTACCAAATCAGCAAATCTATACTCGCATTTGAAGAAGGTGGTTTATATGGCAGAGGGCCTGGTGAAGGTTCTGTAAAGCAGCACTTACCAGACTCGCATACTGATTTCATTTTTGCAGTAGCTGGTGAGGAATTTGGTGCAATAATCTGCATCATAATCGTAGCTGTATTTGCCTTCATTGTTCTTCGCAGCTTAATTAGAATCAATAACGAACAAGATAAATTCATTCAACTTGCTAGCGTTGGCATTATCGCTCAATTTGGGCTACAAGCCGTAATTAACATGGGAGTTACATTAAACCTTCTACCCACAAAAGGAATGACACTACCATTTATAAGCTATGGTGGGTCGTCAACTCTGGCTATTGGCATTGCCGTTGGAATGCTCTTGGGGTTGACGAAGCACAAAACCTCTCTTGTTAAATATAAGATAAAGGATAATGATGCTTTATAAGAAGTCTATAGTGTTAGCTGCCGGTGGAACCGGAGGACACTTATTCCCTGCTCTTGCTCTTGCTGAAGAATTTGATAATTCTGTTGTTGAGGTTCATTTAATCACCGACCTAAGATGCCAAAAATATCTTACCCAAAATCAGCCTATTAAAACTCACATATTCGATTTCCATCTTAAAATGACGGGGCTATTAAATAAGATTATTTCTCTATGGCGCTTGTCAAACGTATGTATCAAAACATTATTGTTAATTATTCAACTTAAACCAAACATTGTCATTGGCTTTGGGGGGTATACAAGCTTTCCTTCATTACTGGCTGCAAAAGTTCTTAGAATTCCTTATATAGTTCAGGAACAAAACTGTTTTTTAGGAAAAAGTAACCGTTTATTTGCTAAATCAGCTAAAATTATTGCCTTATCTTACAAAGAAACAAGTAACGTCAGCGTGTATGATAATGAAAAAGTGGTTATTACAGGAGATTTAGTTAGATCATCTATAAGAAATTTATCCATAAAAAATAATTTTGATAACAAAGAGTTCGGTCTTTTTGTTTTTGGTGGTAGTCAGGGGGCAAAGGTTTTTTCTAAAATTGTTCCTGAAGCTATAATTGAGCTGTTAAAATTAAATCCAAAATTAAAAATTCGTATAACTCAGCAAGCAAGCCAAGATGACCAAAAAGAAATCTCTGAAATATATGATAAATTAGGAATAAAGTATGTCCTATCTCCATTCTTTCATAATATGGCAGAAATTTATACTAAGACTGACCTTGTCATATCAAGATCAGGCGCAAGTACCGTTGCAGAACTAGTCAGCATTGGGATTCCAGCAATTTTTATCCCTTTTCCTTATGCAATGGAAGATCATCAGTATTTTAATGCAAAGGCAATAGAAGATAGCAAAGCTGGATGGTGCTTTAGACAAGAAGAAGTGACTCCCATAATTTTGGCTCAAAAAATTTGTGAACTAGTTGTCGATAGAAAGCTACTTAAGGAAACATCAAAAAATCTTTTAAATCGCAAGAATAACGGGGCCAAGTATCTAGCAGACACAGTTCTTAAAATAATTGGGTAAACTTATTTTTCTCAGTTGCAACTGTATTAGTATTAGTTGTATAAATATGGTTTGAATGGTTTGAATCCTTAAAAAAATTAGGCTAGCTTATGCTAAAAAAGATAGTTATTTTTTCTACATTAGCCATGTTGCTCTCTGCGTGTGTCACCGGACCTGAGGGTTATTTAAAGCGTTCTGCAAATAATAAAATCATTGATCGCAAAGGTTTTAAGGGGGGAAAGCGCGCTCCTCTATATAATAAGAAATACATATCACAAGCTAAAAAAAATGTGATCACTGGTGAATACGAGTATGATGATTTCGATGATTTCGATGACGATAATTTTGAAGGAGAAAATACTGCTAAAGATAATATCGAAATGTACAAAGCCATGATCGATCACGATTTATCTCAAGAAAGAAAAAATAAGAAGGATTCTAGGTGGAATAAAAATAAAAACAATATGTATCCTTCAATCAGAAAAGCAAGTCAAAAAACGGACGACGACATGCAAAACATGGAATTAAGGGAAGAACTTAATCAAATAAAAGCAATGTTGCATGACACAAAAAAGGAAATGGCTAATAGTAGATGCCCTGCTGTTCAAACCGAAAAGAAGAAGCCTACTGTTCCAACAGAGACTCAACTCAAAAACGGTACTCCTCCACCCCCACAAAAAAAACCAACACCCATACCAGATGACAACTATAAGAAGCCTACTATAATTGAACCTATTGAATCGTTGTAGTACCATACAATTAGTGTAAAAGCAGTTGAATTATGGTACGTGATTCCTTTACACGGGATGACTTTTATCCTGCCCGGGATGACTTCATATATCATCCGGTTTGCTATAGTTGCGATTGTCTAAAAAATTACTATTTTGTATCCACCCAAGAGATATTTCCATCTTTTCTGTAGTAAACTACATTAACTCTTTTGGTTTTTACATTCTCAAACAATAAAGCCGGTAGATTTTCGAGATCCATTTTCATAACGGCTTCTCCTACAGAAAGCGACAAAATCTTGGCTGGCTTTTCAGCAACTATTGCAGGGTTATCTACGTTAAATTCTTCTTCACCCAAATGATCAGGAGAAATTATATATTTTACCGCATCAGAAGTTATTTCAGAAACTTTTACACGCTTGCTATGACTATTTAATTTGGATTTATAACGCCTAAGCTGTTTTTCAAGCTTACTAAGAGCAATATCAAATGAATTGTATATTTCATCAGAAGAGCAATTACTCTTAATTACCATATGCCTCCCCGTGCCCTCATTAACTACTATATCGCAGCCAAATTCACGTCCTTGCTTAGAAAAATGTACATGCCCACTCTGAGCTTCTGCGAAATATTTTTTTACCACAGAAGATATTCTTTCAGTGACATATTCCTGAATTGAATTTCCAATAGAAATATGTTGTCCTGATATTTGTATGTGCATAATTTATCTCCTAAATTTGTAATTCAATATATAGCGCTCACCTTAGCTTAAGTATAATATCACTAACAAAATTTCAAAGATAGAAGTAAAACTTGCTTTACTGTTTAATGTGCTCTGTGGTTATTTGACTAGTGGATTTACTTAAAATTGGCATCATGCCACTTTTAGCTCATTAGATTTAAATTGAACCTAATTACCTTTTTAGCTGTTCTAATAACGTAATCTGGTTCAATTTCAGCTCTAAAACAAGCTTCATAAAAATCTTCAGATTTACCAAAAAGCCAACTTTTTGCCTCTAATTCTATTTTTCTTGCACGAAAAGCATCTGATGTGTTCGAAGCATCTATGATCGCTTGTAGTATGATTGATTTAGATAATCTTACTTCTGGCTTAAAATCATAATCTTTCATTTTTTCAAATGGGGTTTGAAATTTTATTACGCCATACTTATTCATTCTTTAACCTACTTTAAAAATTTGTAATATAATTACTAAAAAAACAACCTAAGGCTTAATATAGTAATTTTTTTTCAGGTGTTAAGTAAATATTTCAACAAAAGTGATATTTTTTTAAATACAGTTAATATCAGCATCTTACAGCCGGTAATTATGTAAAATTAATGAATTTATGGTTAGGTGTTGCAGAAACTTAGTTGTGGTTTGTTAACCGTTGGTACTATACACAAATTTTGAATTCTTACCTTTGAGCTATCAAAAAAATACCATTTTTGTAACACTAGGTTTGAATAAAAAATATTTACCGTAGATGAAAGAAATTATGCCAAGAGAGAGGGGTCTTAAAACGCTCGGGATTTGGAATTATTAGATCTATTATATTTGATCCTATTGGGTTCTTTTTTAATATAAATTTTAGAGTAAAGATAAGAAACAATAGTTATACAAGTAAACGCTGACACCGCAAATAACGTCGCAATCAATAGGCTCCCTATAGCTACTAGCGCAAGCGTTCCCATGGATATAATAGCAACGAAAATCAATGCAAAAATTCTACCTAACTTTGTAGCTCTGGCATGCTTTTCTATTTCCAAAAGATCCATAGAATGTCTATGGTTTTGCTCACGCTGAGCCATATCAAGTAGCCGCTCAAATGTACCTGGATGAAGCTCTTCATATTCCTCTATCATTTCGATAGGAGGAAGCACATGCTTATATTTTTTACGAATTAGGTTAGAATCACTTTGGTTAAAGTTTACAACTCTGCTGTACCCCTTGTTTAAGCGATTATTATCAAAAAACTTTTTATTTTCCTTCATGGTCAATCTTTATATTTGCATATGAACTATTCATGTCTTGGCTAATTTGGATAAAGTACTCTGAAATATCGACTGTATTAATATATTTTGTGGACGCATGTCCTAACCTAAATACACTCAAAAAACCAGATAAAAAATGCTTCAACATCAATAGATTCTGTTATCAATTTTCTATAATATTAGACTCCGGGATGACCGGTTCGCCCCTGAAATTTACTGCATTATTAAAAGAATAGCAACAAGTTCTATAATTTTTATCGCACCCAGGAATTAAAGTGACTGATTTATGTTTTTTAAAATCAAATTCTGTATCCAAATCAACTTCAATATTGTTCCCAAGATGTGACAATATTTTGAACTCATACCTGTTGTTCTCTTCACTCACTACTAGCAAAACACCATTTTTAAAATACCCATTCTCAATCATTTCAAATGCACATTTTAATACATTACCTGAAACGTCGATAATTTCAGACTTTACAGCATATTTCTCTATTGAGATCTTACATCTATTATCACCAAAATTTGCTCTGCATGTTTTGCTAAACATTTGCAAAAGTGATTGATTATATTTAACCACTTCCGGCTCGCACCACATCTCAAATTCTAGATCTTTGCTCATATATTTAGTACAGAAGTAACTTATGAAATGAACCAAATCCTTAGCGTTAAAATGAGATATTCTAATTAATGCTCCGGCTAAATTATCTTTCTTCTGGATACCATCTTGCTCAAAAATTCCTTTTATACATACTTGATTCTGAGCAGATTCATTGAATTCTCCAGACACAAAATTTAAACCAGAATTTGGTATGTAACTTATATCACTTATTTTATGCAGGACTGATGATGATGTTAGATGGTATTCTATACCATCTTTGAGTTTGATATCGAACATATAAATTAAATCTTCTTTTAAATTCATTCTAATACCTCAATCAATTCGGCCTTATCTAAACTTATCGTCCCGTCTTTCTTAAAACTATACTCAAAACTATCATTGGCAAAACGCACTGGAACGTCAAATTCAAAACTAGCAACTAATTGCACATCTAGTGGCACCGGCTTGGGAAGCGTGACAACTCCTGTATTTAAATCTATCTCTTGTGGAAAAATTTCTTCATTCTTTATCCAAAGTTTTAGAGTATCAGTTTTAGGCTTTGTGATCTTGCGCAAGTAAGGCACAAAATCATCTTGATATAGTTTTTGCAATTGAAATGTTTTCTCTACATCGTCCCCAGTGGCGATAGTTTGTTTATTGACCATAAAATCAAAATAATCTTTCAGCCGAAAAGAAAATCTTTTGCCAGATCTTGCAATGAAAAAGCTGTTAAAAGCATCAAACTGAGCTTGCGATAGCCTGCATTCTTTTAAAAAATAGCGTCTACGAGCTATTTGACTATCTGAGGATCTAGCCTCTCGCCCTGACATGGATACAACACATGATGTAGTAAATTCTGATGCACCTACAGCAAATATCTCTATATACTGGGGCAAGTTCACGTTATGAAAATTCATTAGTACCCTTCTTTTTTTATAAATGATTTATAATTAATGACAAGTCTGTTTAAAACCAGATCTTTTGCCTTCTCAAATTGTATATTATTGGCCTTTATGCCATCAATCCTATAGCCTCCAAATAATCTATCCATCGTAGATAAATTTTTTACTATAAAATCAGAAAGCTTAACTAATAATTGATGATTTTGATCCTTTGCATAAGCTGACACTTGAAATTCAACTTCATATAAAGCAACATTATGCACTGATAGATCTTCTGCTTTTGAGATATTTATAAGTAAAAACGGACTAATCCCATCTTGAATAACACCGATATAAACTTTTTTAACGATAAGCATAATTTCTTTATCATCTGATAAAGAAGAATAAATTCGGTTTTGAAAATCGTGGATAAATGTAAGTGACATAATTTTTTATACTGAGTAATTGAGCTTAGTATTTATATTTTAAGAGCAACGATACTTAACATTCTGCCTTTAGCATCTTCATCGATGATTCGCTTTATTTCAAAAATTTGATCATGGAAATTTATACGCATAGACTTATCGATATCTTTAATAAACCTGGTTTTGAAAAGAAAATACTCCTCTGTGATTACGTTGCCAAATTGCATTCCTTCTAGCAGGATGAACCTGTTATCACATACCGGCCTTATTTCAGCAAAAGTTTCGAGTACAACCTCCCATTTTGATTCTTCAATTTCTGAATTTGAACTATTCCGAAGAAAAATAATCTTATGAGACATCTGGGAAATTATTCTAGAATTTTTCATATTCACTCACTTGATTAAATCTTTATAACCCTATATGGCAAGTATAAATCTCGAATTTGAGAGTTTAAATTTGTTCCATTTTCTGAATGTTCATACATCGATGCAATATGTATAAGTATTCCGTGTTTTATGGTTTTTGACAACTGCTTATGGCTGGCAATATACTGTATCTCTATATCTTTACCCACATATTCACCATTTAAACAAATTTGGTGAGTAGTAGTGTTTGCATGGCCAAATTTGTCTGTAATTTTCTCTTTTTGTTCTTTCTTAGTTAGATATACCTCTTCAACACTCAGTATAGGCAGATATTTTAAAGCAAAATTACTCTGGGCATTCTGCACCCTACATTCTATTTGCCGTTGATATATGCTAAGTCCGGTAAATTTTTCTGCTGCTTCTGCTGCTGACTCAATAAGGCTTTGTATCAAGTTATCGTCATATTTATGAGAAATGCGTAGGTAATTCTTTACCTCCTCTAATGGCCAAATCTCTTCCACTTTGATATCTTTTATAAAATAACTTATAATCATTTTGGTGCTCCATAAAAATGGGCTGCTATTTAAAGCAGCCCAAACAAATTTAAGCAAACTTAGCAAACTTAACAGCAGAAGGATTCACTACGTCTCCACCAACTCTTTTCACCGCATAAAATCTAACAAAAGGCTTGTCTGTATATGGATCTCTGAGCAAGTTAATTCCTGACCTGTCAACAATTTTATAAGCAGAATTAAAGTCTCCAATTGCAATTGACAGACTGTCCTTACCTATCTCTGGCATATGAGAACTGATCACGACAGGAACTCCAAAAATACTTTGTTTTAATGGATCAGTAAGTGATTGCTGCCAAATAAATCTTCCCGCCTGATCTTTGAGCGATTGAATAGCAGATAAGGTGCCGCGGTTTATTAAGAAACTAGCATTAGCAAGATAGCCCTCATCAAGCGCACTAATGAGCCTCAGCAGCATTCCAGGCTCAACGAATTCACCTACTTCAATTACATCCACTTTATTATTTATGAGCAGACCATTAGGCTTATTATCACCATCTCCAGTAATAAACGCCTCATTTTCTAGCTTAACAAAACTATCTATTAATCGCTGGGCTAGCCAATTTTCAATATTTATTTCAGAATCATCGATAATGCTTTGAGTAGCTTTTGGTTGAGCATATATTTCATGAGCTTGAATCGTTTTTTTATTTAATTTAGGTGTCTCTGTATCGTTTCTTGCCTTATCTTCTCCAATCCATCCAGAACCAAAATTTCCGTCTTCGATAATTACATCCAAAGCCCTTGTTGAAATAGTTTCGATAGAAGCAATTTGGCGCATCGGTGACTTAGCATTAACGCCTGAAATAATTTTTTGACTTAAAGTTGGAGTAATTAACACACTACCTTCCTCATTTGCTCCACTAAAAGATTTTGTTATAAAGTCACTTTCTATCCCTTTACGTATATAATTGTCTAATGCGGATTTTTCTTCATTAACTGAAAAATGATCCATATCTGTGTTTA
>CANNHR010000037.1 GCA_947505405.1 Rickettsiales bacterium | reverse complement strand
ACTAAAATAAAAGATCAATTTGATCTTAAAGAGTTGGCCTCGATTGTGGGGAATAGCCATAAACTTATTTTATTTACTCTGCCGGTAATTAAAAATCTTGAAAAAATCGTAGCAATTCCCCATATATCTTACTATGATGAGACTGAACTTGAAGGGGCGCTAAAGGTTATTTTTAGGCCTAATTTTATTTCACGATTTACCCACTTCTTATAGGAAAAATTTAATGAACAACCAGAACAAACAAATTTTTATTTGGATATTTATCTTCATTTTAATGATCATGACCTTTAATGCTTTGCAAGGAGATAGTATTTCTGGTAGAGCTGAGTCATTAGCATTTTCTGATTTCTTAAACAAGGTAGATGAGCGCCAAGTAAATTCTGTAAAAATACAGGGAAGAAGCTTAGAAGGCGTGCTTGCTGATGGCAGCGCTTTTTCAACTTATGCAGCTGATTATCCTGGGTTAATAGATAAGCTAAGTATCAATGGTGTTCATATTGATGTAATGCCGCCAGATACGAAAATGAACTCTTTGTTTAGTATATTTGTATCTTGGTTCCCTATGCTTCTTTTAATAGGAGTGTGGGTATTTTTCATGCGCCAGATGCAAGGTGGAAGCAAGGGGATGGGCTTTGGAAAATCTAAAGCTAAGCTTATTTCCGATAAAGGTCCAAAGATTACTTTTGCAGATGTTGCAGGTATAGATGAAGCTAAGGAAGAACTGTCAGAGATAGTGGATTTTTTAAGAAACCCAAGCAAATTCCAAAAATTAGGTGGAAAAATTCCAAAAGGTTGTTTACTAATTGGTCCTCCTGGAACCGGTAAAACGCTCCTTGCTAAAGCAATCGCAGGCGAGGCTAATGTGCCATTCTTTAGCATTTCAGGCTCTGATTTTGTTGAAATGTTTGTTGGTGTTGGTGCAAGTCGTGTACGTGACATGTTCGAACAAGGAAAAAGAAATGCTCCCTGTATAATATTTATTGATGAAATTGACGCGGTTGGCCGTCATAGAGGTATTGGTCTTGGAGGTGGTAATGATGAGCGTGAGCAAACTCTTAACCAGATGTTGGTTGAAATGGATGGTTTTGAATCAAATGAGGGGGTGGTGATAATTGCTGCAACTAATAGACCTGACGTTTTAGATCCAGCGTTGCTGCGCCCTGGCCGGTTTGATAGGCAGATTAGTGTATCTAACCCAGATGTAGGTGGTCGTGAGCAGATTCTGAAAGTTCACATGAAGAAAATTAAATACTCAGATAAAGTTGATCCTAGGATTATTGCCAGAGGTACTCCTGGCTTTTCTGGGGCTGAGTTGCAAAATTTAGTCAATGAATCAGCTTTAATTGCTGCAAGGCGTGGTAAAAAAAATGTTGATATGCAAGACATGGAAGATGCAAAAGACAAAGTGATGATGGGAGTTGAAAGGCGCTCTCTTGTGATGTCAGATGAGGAGAAAAAATTAACAGCATATCATGAAGGTGGGCATGCGCTTGTGGGGTTATATTGTCCTGCGTCGGATCCTATACATAAAGCCACAATCATTCCGCGTGGTAGAGCCCTTGGGATGGTTATGAGGTTACCAGAAAGCGATAGACTTTCAATGGCCCTAGAAAAGATGAAAGCTGATATAGCTGTCGCTATGGCTGGAAGAGTTGCTGAGGAAATTATTTTTGGCCCTGAAAAAGTAACGTCTGGAGCATCGTCGGATATTAAAATGGCGACAAGAATGGCTCAAGCAATGGTGACAGAATGGGGGCTCAGTGAGGAGGTTGGTCCAGTATTTCACGGTAGAAGTAATGAGGATATGTATGTATCAGGAGGAACTGGCGATAAAACAAGATCTGAGAAAACATCTGAGGCAATAGATAAAGAAATTAAAAGGATTGTGGATGAGGGGTATAACTTTGCTAAGCGTATTCTTACAACTCATATTGATCAACTACATACTTTGGCCAAGGCTTTGATTGTAAAAGAAACACTTAGTGGTAAACAAATAAAGAACTTGCTACTAGGACTTGCCCTTGATAGTGAAAATGATCTAGAATTTCCGGCAAAAGCTGGTGGCAAGAAAGAACTTAACAAGAAAGAAGATGCTGTTACAACGCCGAGTGTCAAAAAGACAGCTGTAAAAGATGTAAAAGAGCAGAAGACTAAAACAAAGAAAGAGTGAGGGCAGAGAGCTTTATCGACAGCCTTCGGTCCAAGGGTCGTGGGCATGCGAAGCACAACAAGTTCAGGATAACGATGTGTGGAAGGATATCTTAGGTAATAGAAGTTCTATATTAATTAGAGAAATATCAAGACATATGAGTGTAAGAACTAGATTTGCCCCTTCGCCTACTGGATATTTACACATTGGTAGTGCGCGTACAGCATTGTTTAATTACTTATTTGCTAAGCATCATGGTGGAAAATTCTTGCTTAGAATTGAGGATACTGATTTGGCAAGATCGACCAAGAAGGCCAAGCGGGCAATTCTAACTTCTCTTGAGTGGCTTGATATTCAACATGATGAAGAAATTATCTATCAATCCGAAAGAGTTAATAGACACAGAGAAGTTGCTTGTAAACTAGTTGAAATGGGCAAAGCTTACTATTGTTTCTCATCTGTAGAAGAAATCGCAGAAATAAGAGAAAAGGCCCGAGCAGATAAAGAGCATTTTATTTTTCATTCGCCATGGAGAGATAAGGCGCCTGATCAGTACCCAATTAAGCTCAAGCCGGTAATTCGGATAAAGGCTCCGCGAGAGGGGCAAACAATTGTGGATGATTTGCTGCAAGGTAAGGTGGTTGTACAAAATTCTCATCTTGACGATATGGTGCTTCTTCGCAGCGATGAGACACCAACTTATATGCTCGCTGTAGTGGTTGATGATTACGATATGGATATCACTCATATAATCAGAGGTGATGATCATTTAAACAATGCTTCAAGGCAACAATTAATATATGAAGCGATGGGTTGGATCGTGCCGAAAATGGTACATATTCCTCTTATTCATGGGCCGGATGGCGCAAAATTATCCAAACGTCATGGCGCTCTGGGGGTTGAAAGTTACAAAGAAATGGGATATTTGCCTCTTGCGTTGAATAATTATTTGCTAAGGCTTGGTTGGTCACATGGGGATGATGAAATAATATCTGCTGAGCAGGCGATCGAATGGTTCGGAATTGAGGGCATGGGTAAATCGCCAGCGCGGCTTGATTTTGCTAAAATGAAGCATATGAACGCTCATTACTTAAGATCTATGAAGGATGAAGATCTTGCTAATATTATTTTTGAGAGTTTAGATGAGAATTTAAGTGCAGAATCCAAGAATAATATTAAACTGGGGCTAGAAGCAATAAAACCAAGAGCAGAGTTGGTTATAGATCTGGGCGATTTAGCGAGTATATTCATAGTTGATAGTGCAATTAAATATACAGATGAGGCGAGAGCTTTAATTGATGAATGTGACTCTAGCATAGTTGATAAAGTAGCAGACGCAATTTATCATATTACAGAATTTAATAGAGACAATATACAAGTTGTTTTGAAAGAGGCAGCAGCAGAGAATCAGATGAAATTCGGTGATCTTATGAAATATATCAGAGCGTTCATTACCGGTAGAACTGCATCTCCAAGTGTATTTGAGGTTATGGAAATAATAGGTAAGGATCATAGTATAAAACGGCTCAAGTTATGATCAATTACATTGCATTAGATGCAAATAATTTGTCTTTGATGTCATTTCGCGATGAGGGGGAAGCTAGTATAAAATTTCTGGATTCTCGCCTTTGCGGAACTGACAGTGAGGTTGTATGATAAAGCAACATTTAGAAAATCATTATAGCATTGGCAGACTAAATAATTGCTATCTAATAAATACTGATAGCATAGAAGATGGGCTTGCTGAGTTAAATGAATTTATTAGTATCAAGCTTTTAAATAGTAAAGTTGAGAATCATCCAGATTATATGTATGTTCGAAAGATTGATAATAAAACGAAGAATATTTCAGTAGATCAGATCAGATTAATGCAGAGGTTTTTGTACAAGACGTCTGTTATAACTGGTAAGAAAATAGCTGTAATTTATGCTGCAGATCAAATGAATATAAATGCAGCAAATTCCTGTTTAAAAATTTTAGAAGATACCCCTGCCAATAGCTATATTTTTCTAATAACTTCAAATGCTTCAAGTGTTATACCAACAATACGTTCAAGATGTGCAAAGATAAACTATCACTATAGTTTGCTTCTAGATAAAGAAACTGATGCAAAGTTTTTAAAGCCCTTAAATAAGAAGACTAATATAGCCGAGAAATTAGAGTTTATAGCGGAGTTTGCTTATAAGGATCGTGATTTATGGATGCAATTTTCTGTTTCTATGGAAGAATTAATTGCAAAATTTTGTAAAAAAATTGCTGGATTAAATGTTGGTTTATCAGAGGCGGAACTATCTATTTTGGCGCAATTTAAATCAAACTCACAATATTATTTGCAAATAAAGTATGATCAAATTAGAAAAATTATTGATGATACCAATGTTTTTGACCTAGAGCTTCGTTCAAGTTGCCTTATATTAATTGATAAATTCAGAAGTTAGATTAATGTATGATATTCTTTTTCAGCCGATAAAATCAATTATTTCAATAAAAGAGACGTCTGAAAAAGCTTTAAAAAGATTAGGCATTTTTAATGTACGTGATTTAGTTTTTTATAAACCATATTCATATAATATAAGCGACACATCACCTAATTTATCTAGTTTGCATGATAATGCTCTGATCCAAGCAGAGGTAAGTATTATTGATATTTTACAATCAAGATCTAATCGTACTCCAACAAAAATATATGTAGCCAATGACACGGGCGGGTTAACTCTAGTTTTTTTTAATAGGATTCCGCCATTTATATTCAGCAAGCTGAAAATCGGAGGAAAATATACCGTTCATGGTAAGGTACAGTATTTTGATGGAAGCTTTCAAATTACTCATCCAGAGTTTATTTTTAAAAAGTCTTTATCTGTACCAGTTGAGCCGGTTTATCATTTGACCTATGGCTTAATTAATAAGCAATTATATGATTACATATTGACGTCTATAAGATCGCTCGAAGTAGCAATTGGAGCTAGAAATTCATTTGGCAAAGTTGAGCAAGAAACTTCGAACTATATGTCCTCTTTGATTAATGAGATAAAACAATTACATCTAGTTGGTCATGCTCCTAATCCATCAATGATAGTGCAAACTATAGATTCTACTATTTCCAAGCTTGCTGCAAAAGAATTGTTTGCCAATCAGGTATCGTTGTTTAAATTAAAAAGAAAAGAGCAAGCGGTACTTGGCAGGAGCTTTAATATTACAAACGAGGTTAAGAATAAGGTTTTAAATAATCTAGGATTCGAGCTGACGACACATCAACAAGAAGCAATCAAGCAGATTGAATTTGATCAAGCATCGAATATTCAGATGATGAGGCTGTTGCAAGGAGATGTTGGATCAGGGAAAACTATTGTTGCACTACTAACCATGGTTAATGTTGTAGTGTGTGGAGCTCAAGTGGTGTTTATGGTGCCAACAGATTTGTTAAGCTTACAGCATTATCAGTTTTTTATCAAAGTCTTGACGAGAACTGGCATAAATGTTGAATTGCTTACTGGTAAAACCACTATCAAAGCAAGAAAGGCAATAAAGGAAAATTTGGAGAATGGAACAATTAACATTTTAATTGGTACCCATGCCCTATTTCAAGAAGCAGTTACGTTTAAGGATCTTGGCTACGTTATTATCGATGAGCAGCACAGATTTGGTGTGCAGCAACGTCTTGAACTTATTGCAAAGGCAACTCATCCAGATGTACTGGTCATGACAGCAACGCCCATTCCTCGCAGTTTAACACTGACGATGTTTGGTGATATGAGCGTATCTCAAATAAAGGATAAGCCAAAAAACCGCTTGCCAATAGTTACGACTATAACGCCCCATAATAAGAGAGAACAAGTCGCATTATCATTACAAAAAATGATTGATCATGATCAGAAAATATATTGGGTTTGTCCGCTTATTGATCAGAACGATAAAACTCTAGAACACGAAGATGGCTTTACTTATTCAGATGTTACTACACGTTATGAAGAGCTGGATAAAATTTACCCAGGACAAGTTGCGATTCTTCATGGCAAGATGAAGTCTGCAGGTAAAGACGCTGTAATGCAAAAGTTTAAGGATGGGGTGATTAAAATTTTAGTTGCAACGACAGTGATTGAAGTTGGTATTGACGTGCCTGATGCGACATTAATTATTGTTGATAATGCTGAGAAATTTGGCCTTGCACAGCTGCACCAACTTAGGGGTAGAGTGGGGCGCGGAGAATTGCAATCTTACTGTATTCTTATATATAATTCAAAAAGATTTTCAGCCAATGCTAGAAACAGATTGGAAATCATGAGACAAAGTAATGATGGATTTTATATTGCTGAACAAGATTTGCTTCTTCGAGGTGGAGGTGAAATTCTTGGCACTAAACAAAGTGGAGAGCCTGAGTTTTTCTTCGCTGATTTAGGGCGTGATTTGAATATTTTGTTGGAAGCAAATAAATTGGCTCAGAATAGTAATTTTTCTGAATTTACGGAGTTTCAAGCAAAGCTTTTTGCAAAAGATCGCCAAGAGTTGGCCAAAAGTGGCTGATAGAGAAAACGTCATGGCAAGGTTTTTTTATTGTTCTAATTCAAACTAATATATTTTTTTCTTTTTACGCAATAAAAAACCAAAAATATCAGTAAATGAGCTATGGTACCGACAAACACTCCTTTTAGGTAGAAATGCTTTTCAAAGTACAATTGCCAGACGATAAATGTTAATGCGCCGGTCGCGCACGAAATAACAAAATCTCTTTTGCCTATAGTGATGCCAAATAAGCCAAAAATCATTGGTACTAGAACTATGGGACTCCAGAAGCCTACCACGAATATTACTAGATCAACTACTTTAGAAAAGCACAATGCAATAACGATAGCTATACTACCAATTAGAACGTTTATTATTCTAGCGAGCAATAGCATAGCGTTTTGGTTCTTAACTGCAAATAATGGATTAATAAAATCTTTAACAATAGTAATAGAGGTAACGTTCAGATCAGAATCTGCTGTTGACATCACGGCTGCTAATAGCCCAATGACGACTATCCCTTGAACACCAACTGGAATTATATGATCAATTAAATAAGGCAATGCTAAACTGGCTTTAATATCCGGATATTGTATATAAGCAATTAGGCCGTTAATAGTCACAAATACCAAAAATATAACATAAACACCTGTTTTTACGATGATAGCGTTTGTTGTAATGCGGCTATCTTTGTTAATCAACGCTCTTTGAATGAACGTGGGTAATAAGTTGATAACAGAGAACCCTAGAGCTGCCGATAAAGTGATTCCAAGAAGATCTTGGTTATCTGAGAAGGAAATCTTATCAAGAGGTACGGAAGCAACAAAGGTTTCAAGTCCAATTTGATATAAGCCAAAAATTGTAATAATTGGTATAGCAACTATCATTGCAAAAAACTGCAGTAAATTAGTAAAGAGGACTGACTGTAGGCCGCCAATGGTCGTGTATATCACTACTATACCATAACTAAGTGTTACTCCTAAAACATAATCCACTTGCAGGATATATTCAAAAATTCGCCCACTTACGCTTATTTGAGCTGCCAATAGTCCAATAGAAACTAGAATAGCTGAAAATCCACCAATATAGCGGCCAGAAGAGCCATAATATGTTGACATGATATCACCAATAGTTTCTGATCCGTAATGTTTAATAAGTTTTGGAACTATATAAATTGCTATTAATAGATCAACTGGCATAGCAATCATTAAGCCATAAGTATGCGCAAGGCTTTCAGAAAAAGCTTTTTCGGATATGCCGAATGTTGTACCTCCGCCAATACTTGAAGCAAAGATTGTAGCTACCAGCAATAGATTATTCCCTTTAACTCCTTTAGTAATTCTGGAGAAAGATCTAAAACTATCACCGGTAGTTCGTTTAACTATACCAATTATGAGTAAGAGCGAAAGGTACGAAACTACTATAACTATATCAATCACGATTTACCTCAGTTCGCTTCTTTTGTATTTTTTCTAAATATAATATCATCATTAGAGCAGGAACAGTTGCAACTGTTGTGAAAAGATAAAATACTGTCCAACCAAAATTTGCAACGAAGTAACCGGAGATAGATGGTAATATAGATCTAGATAGCCCCATCATTGAAGAAAAGAAGGAATATTGCGTGGCTCTGAATTTTCCATCACATAAAGAGGCGATGAAAGCAATGTATGCAGCCATAGTCATGCCGCCACTTATACCTTCAAACCCAGTGATTAAGAATAGCAAATATATGTTTTTTCCAACAGCGTCCTGAACTACAAAAAGAATATGAGCCGCAGCATGAATCGATCCAAAAAGTAATAAACTATCATAAAGAGGCTTTCTCTTCATGATATAGCTTGCTACTAAGCCACCAATCATCGCAGAAATAGCGCCAAATAGCTTCCCAGCTGTAGCAATTTCAAATGCGTCATAGCCAATATGATGCAAAAATGGATTAATCATCATGCTGATAAAGTTATCTGGGAGCCGGTATAAGATTAAGAAAATAATGACAAGTAATATGTACTTACTTGTGCCAACGGGTTGTAAAATTTTCCTTACTAACGAACACATCTTCTGGAAGTGGCTTTGACTTTTAATCGCGTCTTCAATTATTTCATTGTTGAATTTTGTATAAAGTGACGTTAAGTCTTTTGTTAGTAAAATCAATATGATAGGAAAGGTAATTAATATAACGCTGAATAATTCATAGACAAGATTCCACCTCATATATTGAGAGATATAGATTGCTCCAGAGCTTGAAAGTAACATACCTATACGATAACCGAATATGTACATGCCAGAAATTTCACCTTGGTGTTTCTTGTCAACTAATTCTGTTCGTAGAGCACCAAGAACGGAATCTTGAGCCGAAGCAAAAATGGATATTAAAAAACCAGATATCGCTATTGGTAAAAGTTCTTCGGTTGGGTCAAATGCGCTCATCAAGTATACTGCTGCACTTAGTAAAATTTGTACTAACAATAACCAAGATAATCTCTGGCCAAAAATAGAGTGTAAGACAGGAATTTTTTTGGTGTCAAACAATGGTGCCCAGGTAAAATTTATTGCATAAGGTAGAGATACTAAAGAAAATGCGCCTATAGTTCTTATGTCAATTTTCTCAAATGAAAGCCAATAGTTAAGCGTATATCCGCTGAGCATTATAGTAAAGCCGCTCATCAAACCGAATAGCCATACAATTAAGAATTTCTTTTTAGCAATGAACATGATTTATACTAACCTCAGTTTGACATAAGGAGTGGATACTCTTAGAAAATTAGTATCAATTATGCGCATAAAATCAATCATATTGCGTCATGACTAGACTATTCACGCAAAAATCATTTTGTTTAATGCGAAGCAAAGCGTCAGCTTCATTTTAATTTCGAATTTGGTATGTGTGTGGTAGTATTATCTTTTAATACTTATGAGTCAATAACTATGGTGATAATAAAGCTTTTTTATTGACAACTAATTAGCCGTGTATTAGAACTGGTAAGTATTTACAAGAGCGCGTAAGTACTGTTTAAAGCAGGTTTTTTGTAAATTGAATGTCTAAACTTAAAAAACCCATCAACACCCGCAAAATCAAGGACATATTTTGGCCAATTGAGCGCTCAGAGATCAAGCTATTTCTTCCGCTTGGATTAATGATGATGTGTATGTTGTTCAACTTCGGATCATTACGGTCTATCAAAGATAGCCTAGTTGTGCCAAACATAGGCGCAGAAGTTATCAGTTTCCTTAAATTATGGCTCGTGCTACCATCCACCATAATTTTTACTCTGATCTATGTTCGGCTGAGTAATATGTTTGAGTATGACCGCCTGTTTTATCTTATAGTTAGCTTTTTTCTTGGTTTCTTTATTTTATTTACCTATGTTTTATTTCCTCAGCAGCACCTGTTCCATCCAAGCGACGAAACGATAGCAGGTCTGACGCAGAGCTACCCATATTTGAAATGGTTTATAAAAATCTTGGGTAAGTGGAGTTACGCATTGATGTATGTCTTTTGCGAGTTGTGGAGTGTTGTAATAATCAATTTATTGTTCTGGCAGTATGCAAATCATATTTTTGATACAGATTCAGCTAAAAGATTCTATCCATTTCTTGGTATGATAGGTAACCTAGGCTTAATTATAGCAGGCAATGTATTGGTAAGCTTTTCCGATCTTTCAGGTATTTCAGACGAGCATATTCTTGAATCATATTCGAATGATATCGGATATCAGTGCGAAATGGTTTTGAAGCCAATCATAAAATCTGTTATTTTTGCTGGTTTAGTAGCTATGGTTTTATATAGGTACATAGATCATTATGTACTTAAGAGTGTTGACTCGAAGCGCATGAGAACCAGCACAGGAGAAAAAACTAAAACCTCTTTATCGTTTGCCCAGAGTATTAAGTTGATTACAAAGTCAAAGTATATTGGCCATATCGTGCTACTTGTACTTTGTTATGGGTTGTTAATTAATATTCTTGAAGGGCCGTGGAAGTCAAAAGTTAGTGAGCTTTACCCAAATACAATCGACTATATAAATTTTATGGGTAGGTTTAATATCTGGATGGGAGTTTCTTGTGTTGCATTCATGATAATAGGTAGCAATATTTTAAGAAATTTTTCTTGGAGTATATCAGCATTAGTTACACCATTTATGATTACTGGCACTGGCTTAATCTTTTTTAGTTTTGTAATAATTGCTAATTATGTAGATTTTTCAGATGAATGGTTAAATCCTATATATTTTGCAGTGATTATAGGCGCTATTCAAAATATATTGAGTAAAGCGACTAAATATTCTTTATTTGATTCAACGAAAGAAATGGCTTACATACCACTTTCTTTGGAGTTACGGACTAAAGGCAAGGCTGCAGTAGAAGTTATAGGATTGAAATTTGGTAAGTCCCTTGGGGCATTTATACAGTCTTCGATGTTTATTCTTATGCCGATGGCAACTTTTGATTCAGTAGCTCAATATTTGCTTGGTATTTTTGTATTAGTAATGGCATTGTGGATATGGAATGTTAGGGTCTTGGGCAAAGAATACGCAAATCTAAGAGGTAAAGAAAATGAAAGTAATTAAGATCATATTTATCATATTACTATTAGTCTTATTAAGCTTAGCTGGACTGTGGTACTATGTAACAAATAGAGTAGCTGCAGAGTTAAATGAAAAATATGCTGGTAAAGAATTTGAGATTAAAGGAATAGATAAAACTGATTATTTTATTACTTTTGATAAAGTAGTACCATCAGGTTTCCCCTACAAGATTGCATGGGAGGCTGTGGGATGGAAAGAAGAGAGTAAGGGAGCTGAGATTATATATAAATCGCCTCTGCAGTTCGGTTATGATTTACTATTACAACGTGCTTTTGTTAATTATGATGGAGATATAGTTGCTTCTTATAAACCGGCTAAATATGGGTTTGGTTCACGTCTTGCAATAGATGATTATAGTATTATTATAGACTTACCTTTAAGCAGTGAGTTGTTTAAAACGCTTAGAGCCATGAAAGATCCAGCGCAAATAGTAAATCATATATCGAACATTAAAATTTCTACCGGAAAGGTTGAAATTTTTGATTTAGTCGATGACGAGAAATTTTATGACAAGGAATTTGAGCGTATGAAATTGTCGTTTGTGCCTCAAAAAATTTACGAAAATATCGAGGACTTGCTAGCTAATATTCCCGAGGAATATAAAATACATTATGTTGTTAAAACAAAACCAAACAAAGCTGTAATGAGACGCTTGCCGGTTAGTCTATTTTACGGGTTTTCTGCTATGCCAGCAGGCTTTGATTTAACGGTTAATGCTGAGATAAAAACTAAAGGCAAGAAGTCCGAAGAATTTATGAAGGGGTTTGAGATTAAGGCTGATATTGAATGCGCATCAAATTACATCGATTTACCAGACTTAAAAATATATTATAAATCTGGGAACTATAGTGATGGCAGAGATTTTATGCTTGATGCAAGCTCTAAAATCAAAACCAAATCAGGTCTATTTGATCAGATTTTTGAAGCGTATGGGTTATATGCTCCGGTTCTTGTCAAGTCGCCTATAGGAAGAATCGTAGACCACGAAATTCGCTATATTGTTCAGAATAAAGAAGCATTCAAGTTCCAGGACCTTGAGAATAGTTCTTATGATTTTAGTTTAAAAATGAATTCGTCTAATTCAAAGAATAAGAAATACCTAAAGATAGATGACTTTAGTATTCTTTCTGACAAATCGGGAATACGACTAAAACATGAAATGGAATCAAATATTGGTCCAAAAAGTGAGTGGTTTGCAAACGGCGTCTTATATTTAACCAATTATCCGACGGTTATCGAATTTACTTCTGGATATATCTACAGATTTGGCAAATTCAAATTTTTAAACGATGTTGCGAGGCAGCTTTATGTAGATGTAAATAAAGCGTTTCTTAAAGATATATCAGATCATCCTAAATCAACTTCGAATGATCTTAGTTTTGAATACAAAGCTGATTCAAAGCGCTTGGAGCAAGCAGAAATTGGTAGTGTAAAGTTTGATCAAATCATGCAGCTATATACTTTGATGCTATATCAAAAGTTGTTTGACAAAGTTGGGTACGGCGGAGATGTTTTAGCGAGGATGAGAGAAATATTACCTCAAATTGATGGGAACGAGCCATTGCTGCAAAAGATTCTTCCAAGAATTTCTGGTGGCGATATAGTTAAGAAATCTATTGAAAAACAAATAGATAAAGCAATACCGAATGAGGCAAAAGATATAATTGGGAAGATCATGCCTAAGGATAAGGCAGGGTTGCTTAAAAAATTGATCAAATAAGAAAAGATAGGTAAAAACTTGAACTTAATTAAAGAGATTCATAGTTATTTGTCTAGCGACATACAAGCTATGAATGACATCATTGTTGATAGTTTATCTGTTGAAGAAGATTTAATTAAGGTCATTAGTGAACACTTATCCACTACGGGCGGAAAAAGAATGCGTCCTATTTTGACAGTGCTTACAGCAAAAATGCTTGGATATGAAGGCGTTCAATCGATAAGATTTGCTGCTGCAGTTGAGTTTATTCATATGGCTACTTTGCTTCACGATGATGTCGTCGATGGTAGCAGAATGCGTCGTTTTTTACCTACGGCAAACGTTGTGTGGGGAAGTAAAGCGAGTATATTAGTTGGCGATTTTTTATTTAGCCAGTCATTTAAGCTAATAGTATCCACTAAAATCATTCCCGCTATGCTGGTTTTATCTAATGCTTCAGCAATAATCGCAGAAGGAGAAGTGTCACAACTAGCCAAGCTTCAGCAAAGGCGTATTGTTAGGGAAGAAGAGTATCTAAAGGTTATTAATGCTAAAACAGCGGAGCTTTTTGGAGCCGCTTGTGAGGTTGGAGGGATTGTTGCTGGGAGAGATGATATGGCTGCAAACCTTAAGAATTTTGGTTTGTGTTTAGGCAATATTTTCCAGATAGCTGACGATGCGCTAGATTATTTCAGTGATAGTAGTAAAGTTGGTAAGAATATCGGTGATGATTTTTATGAAGGAAAAATTACGTTGCCCATTATATTACTAACTAGGAAAATTTCAGATAAAGATAATCATAGGCTTCGGACAATGATAGAAGCTAAAGAACGCTTCGAAGCTGATTTTGATTGGGTTAGAACGACCATGAATGAACATAAGATTCCAATAGATATCAAAACATATCTTGATACGCTAAAACTTAGTGCTCTAAATTCATTGGCAGAAATCAATGTTGAAAATAAGCCAAAAGAATATTTGGAGAGATTAGTAGATTTTGCTATCAATAGATCATATTAAACATGAATATAAATTCCGATAAACAGAATAAGATTATTTCGGCGTGGCTCGGCGTGATGTGCTTTTTTATCGTGCTGATGATTTTCATAGGTGGTGTTACTCGTCTTACAGAGGCAGGCTTATCGATTACTGAGTGGAAACTGGTAAGTGGAATATTGCCACCTTTAAACGAAAATAGTTGGAACATAGAGTTTGAGAAATATAAAAATTCGCCAGAGTACCAAAATATTAATTTGGGTATGAAGCTTGATGAGTTTAAATCCATTTATTTAATCGAGTTTATTCATAGGATTGCCGGTAGAATAACCGGCCTTTTATATATTATTCCATTATTGATATTTCTTTTGAAAGGTTACATAAAGCTAAATGAAGTTGGTATATATTTCGTTGTGTTGTGTTTGTTCTTATGTCAAGGAGTGATGGGATGGTATATGGTTAAGAGCGGGTTAGTGCTTGATCCGCATGTCAGTCATTATAGGCTGGCTGTGCATCTTCTTCTTGCGCTACTGCTATACACTTTATTCTTTTGGCAGTTTATGAAGAGCAAGCTAGATATTATGCTGCTTCCATCCTCTGTTTCAGTTCGCTTTGAAAAAGCATGGTGCAAGCTTTCAGTTATAGTTTTATTTGTGCAGATAATTCTTGGTGCTTTTGTTGCTGGGCTTGATGCTGGGCTTGTTTATAACCAATTTCCTTTGATGGGGGAGGGGTTTGTCCCTCATGAAATCAAAATATCTACTCTTTCATTGGCGAGTTTTTCAGATCCTGTATTTGTTCAATTCGCTCATAGAATAATGGCTTATGTCTTAAGTATTATTATCGTTATTTTCTGTATCAGAGGAAGGAGAATTGGTAATAAAAAATTCTCGCTAGTCCTACGATATATATTTATAGTTTTAGTAATACAAGTTTTAGCTGGCATAGTTACACTGGTTTACAATGTTCCGATAGAGCTTGCACTGTTGCATCAGTTTGGCGCGATAATATTGCTCTCTTGCTTACTTTGGGCTTATTTTTTGCTTAGTAATTCATGAAAAAAATAATAGTTGAGTCTTCAGAGCCAATAAGGCTTGATCGTTATATTAGAAGGTTATTTCCGGTTGTCACTCAAGGGGTTATAGAACGCTATCTTAGAAATGGCAAGATCAAGATAAATGAAAGCAAAGCAAAATCAAGCACTCGCATTAAAAGCGGTGATGAAATAATATTATTATATACTGAGTTATCTCAAGGTAGTGCTGCTGTCAAAAAATTTTCAGATAGCAGCATAGCTCTGGCTACAAAATTGCTGGGTGAGTATCTGCTTTTATCTACAAATGAATTTATAGCCATTAACAAGCCTCATAATCTTGCGGTTCAAGGAGGAAGTAAAATCAGTTTATCAGTTGATGATGCAATATCATATTTAAATACAACAAATGGAACAAGTTTTAAACTTGTTCATAGACTAGACAAAGGAACAAGCGGTATCTTACTGATTGCGTGCGGCTATGACAATGCAGCAAAACTAGGGAAGGCATTCCAGGATAAACTAATACAAAAGACATATTATGCTGTGGTATGCGGTCGTCCCAAAGAGTCTCAAGGTGTTATAATTAATTATATAGGCAAAGATAAGTCAGGTATTTTTGAGATTGTAAAAGAGTTAAAAGACGGCAAGAGAGCAGAAACGAGCTATAATGTTTTAAAAGAAAATCATGGCTATTCATTGGTTGAATTCAAGCCAGCAACAGGTCGTATGCATCAACTTAGAGTGCATAGTAAGATTCTCGGGTGTCCAATTCTTGGCGACACTAAATAACCCCAACTGTGTTTAAGAAAGGAGCTGAATAGCTGAAGATATTAGGGTATTCTAGAGTTTTCAATCAATAAAGATTACCCTAATGAATATAGA
>CANNHR010000036.1 GCA_947505405.1 Rickettsiales bacterium | reverse complement strand
TACTTCTGCGGATGATTTGTACGTCGATCCGGTACTCGAATCCTCACGTACCCAAAAGTACGCTGCGGTTCTGCGTTCCGTGTCTCCTTCAAATCTTCTCTCAGAAGCGAGTTTCGAAAGAAGTCTATTTTAATTTAGGACTGGTATAAGAATACCAAGCAAGTTTAAGAGCTTAGATAGAAAGAATTTTCTTTACTTTAATGTATATTAATAATATTTTGTTAAACAACCTTGCCCAGGGATTCTAGTGCATTTGATGAGTTGATGATTAATATAAAAAAAACACTATTATTTTTGATATGCTTGTTGTTTGTACAAGCTGCCAGAGCGGTGTTGCCAATTCAAATTGAAGCGAAAGCATTTGGTAAAGATGTTATTTTTGTTTTTTACCATGATAAAGATCAAATAGTTGACATAAAAGCTACAGGCAATAATGTTACTGCTTCAATAAATATTCCATCTGAATTCAAGGTAGTAAATCCTGGTAAATTTAACGAATTTGCTAGTGATATTAAATCCACTGCTAATAAGCAGAGAATTAATTTTACTGTTAAAGAAGACCTGGAGTATCAAAGTATTATTAATGGTGAAAAGTTAGATGCTATTAAATTCAAAGCGGGCAAAGTCAAAGAGGAAGATTTATCTACTATAGGTGCTGCAAATAACGATCCTGGGGCTATTAAATATTCAAATAGTTCTGGTGAGCATATTCTGTCATTTAATCTTGGTAATGATGGTAGTAAGGTTGCTACTTTTTTTAGAGGTAAATATATTTGGATTGTATTTGATCAAAAGAAAGTATTTTCATTCAAAGAAGGCGGAATCTTTAGCAAATTTGAGCTCATCCCTAGTGATAAAGGTACAGTCCTGCGTATGGCAGTTGACCCTAGTTTGAATCAGGGAAAAATAGAACAGATTCAATCTGGTTGGAATGTTAGAGTGGGAGTTAAAGAAGATAAAAAGTGGCGAGCTCAAAATATACTAACACCAGAGCCTTTACAGGGACAAGATGGATTTCTTTTAAAAGGTAATTTTGCTAAGAGTGAAATTATTACTTTCGAAGATCCAGAGCTTGGTGATGTTATTAAAGCTGTGCCTGTTGTAACTGGAGGCAGCAGAGTATCTGTGCAAAGAGACTCTATTGAGTATAGCTTACTTAAATCGATTCAAGGTGTTGTAATAGTTCTGCTCAGTGATGATGTAACAGTAGAAAAAGATCAAGATGTTTTAAAAGTAATATCTAATACTGCTTTGCCTGAGGATCGTATCATTGATACCAATTTATTTCCATCTCCAATAGATGAATTTATAAAGATGCCGTCTATTTTACCGTATTTAGATAAAAATTTGGATATTCTAGATTTTAATCAGCAAAAAAGTAGGTTAATTAGTGAAGCTGCACAATCTAAAGGTAATACAGAAGCATTTTTTAACAACCTTGCTCTTGCTAGGTTTTATTTTATACATGAATGGTATCAGGAGTCGCTTGATTCATTGAAATTAGCTAAGCAATACTCGCAAAATGAGTATCAGGCAAATTTACAAGCTAGGTTTTTAATGGCCGTGAGCTATACAATGGTAGGAGAGCATTCATCTGCGAAAGATGAATATGACGACCTACTTATGTATCATGACATCCAAAGAATTGCTGAAATAAATACATGGAGCAAATACAATGAATTTGCTCTTGGGTCTAATCCAGGTTCAATTGGTCTTTTAGAGGTAATGTCTAAAACTGTTAGCATGTATTCAGACGATAAATATTGGTCATTAGTTTTTGCTGAAATTGAACTAGCGTTACTTGCAAATGATCTAAAGCTTTTAGACCGTATCTTTAAAGAAGTACGTACATCGAGCGAGGGCAGCAAGTACTTCAATAGCTTGAAATACTATAAAGCAGGCTATTATAGAAAAAAAAATCAGCATAATCTTGCAAAACAATATTATCGAGAACTGACGAATCAAGAGTCCGATCTGTTCAATAAAGTGCGCGCGGAATTTGCTCTGGTTAAGCTTCTGGTGGAAGAAGAAGAAATTACTTCCTCTGAGGCAGCAGAAACATTAGAGAAATTAAGATTTAGTTGGCGCGGTGATCAATTAGAGTATCAAATCTTACTTCAATTAGCCTCTTATTACCGGGATACGAAAAATATATTAAATGCCTTAAGAACATTTCAATACGCTCAACTGGCGTTTAGTAATAAAGTCAGTAATTTTTATATTACTTCTGAAATGGCAAGGATTTTTAATGACGTATTCCTTCCTGGTGCTTCAGGTGAGGAAATGGATGATTTCACTATAGTTGCTTTATTTTATGAATTCAAAGAACTAAATCCAATTGGTGAACAAGGGGATGACGTAATTATTGGTATTGCAAAAAGATTAGTAAAACTTGATCTTCTGGAGAATGCATCTGAGTTATTGCGCCACCAGATTACATACAGGCTACAAGGTATAAAAAGAGTAATTAATGCTGACAATCTGGCTCTTATTTTAATGATGGATAAAAAGCCATCTGAAGCCATATTAGTGCTAGATGAGACGGATAAAGATAATGTTAATTTTAACGAACATCAGTATAGAGTTCGGTTGCGTGCTCAAGCTTTAATTGTTATGGAAAAATACGATGATGCTTTGTTGTACTTAAAGGATGACAATTCTGAAGATGGAGAAATTATTAGACGCGAAGCTTTATTCCAGGCAAAATATTGGAATAAATATGCTGATCAAATAATGCCTGATTTTGATGATTTAGTATCTCAAGTTGGCGATAATATGGATGCAGCCCAATATATACTGCGTTTAGCTATTTCCTACTATATGATGAATGTACATGATCAATTAGCTGTAATTTCTGATGCTGTTGGAGATAAAAATGCTATTCTCAAAAATACTGTAGATCTTTTAATATCCAGCTCTGGTTCAGTAGATTATAGAAATTTAGACCAAAGTCTTGATATAGACCAGATGAAGACTTTGCTTGATAAATATAAGAATCAATTTCTTAGTAAATAATTATGATACTAATAAAAACTTACAAAAATGGCAAGGAGCCGTTTAGCAACGGCCGTTAGTGTTTTAAAGTCATCCCGATGATATATGAAGTCATCCCGGGCTTGACCCGGGATCCCCAGGCAATAGGAGGATATCCTTATTTAAAAACAAACGTGCTATGTATGACCGGATTATTCAGTAAATTAAAAACTGCACTTAGTAAAACTTCTAGCAAGATTGGAAGTGGTATTGAACATTTATTTATCAAGAAGAAGCTGGATGATAATACTCTTGAAGAGCTTGAGGATTTGTTATTATTTGCTGATATTGGGACTAGTGTATCAAGCGCAATTATTACCTCTCTTAGGAAGCATAAGTTTGATAAAGAAGTAACTTCCGAAGAGATAAAAAATGATCTAAGCGAAATCATTGAAGAGATTTTAAATCAACAAGATCATAGGTTTAAGCTAGAACAGAGTAAGCTGAACATCGTATTAGTCTGTGGTGTCAATGGCAATGGAAAGACGACTACAATTGGTAAAATGGCGGCTAGTAGCATTGCTCAGGGGAAAAAAGTGGCAATAGCTGCTTGCGACACATTTAGAGCTGCTGCCGTTGAGCAGATTGAAAAATGGGCGCAAAGATCAGGAGCAATTTTATATAAAGGTGAGCATAAGGTTGATCCAGCGAGCGTGGCCCATATGGCAGTTACAGAATCATTGAAGAATGGGATGGATATTTTATTTATTGATACGGCAGGAAGGCTTCATAATCATAAAAATTTGATGGAAGAGCTTGCGAAAATCATACGCGTGATTAAAAAAATAGATGAAAATGCTCCTCATCACTCTTTATTAGTTATTGATGGCACTACTGGACAAAATGCTGCAACACAAGTTGAGCAATTTAAACTGCTGACCAATATTTCTGGGTTAATCATTACTAAGCTCGATGGGACTGCTAAAGCTGGCGCCATTGTAGGAATAGTAAAGAAATTTGCTCTACCAGTACATTTTATAGGTATAGGTGAATCGATAGATGACCTGAAGCCATTCTCTTCTAGGGATTTTTCAAGAGCACTTGTTGGGCTTAACTGAATTATCTATAGTTAGCGGGCAATAGCAGATATTTCAGGGAAATATTTCCCTGAAATATCTTAAGAAACTCAAGAGCTAAGATTTACTCACTTGAGTCTAAGTTGCCTTCTGTACCTGAGAGATTTAATTGATAATCATGCACCGGTTCACTTAGTTCTATAATAGAAGTGTCAGAAATAGTACTTGAATCATATCCACCCTTTTCTTCATGCTCCTCTTGTTCTAAAAGTATAGAAGGAATAGTGCTTTTTGATGGTGTAATAAGTCCGCTTAGAGCTCCTGTACCACCTTTACCTAGTATTTCTGCTGTTTTGTTTGGTAAACCTGTGCGTGTACCGCTAAATTGGCCGCTTGCAAAATCTGTATCTATATCCTCTATATGTATTTTTTGTTCCCTTGTATGGATTTTGCGGCCATCGCTCGTTTCTTCATCAGTCGCTTTATTGAATATATCTACACTTGTCTTGTCATCGCTTATCAATATCAATGTTCGCTTTACATGCGCGCATGTTGCTATTGATGTAGCTCCGGAAATAAGTGATATCACTCCAGCTATAATAGCTATAACTAATACTTCTACACCCATAATACACCTCTCTGATTTGATTACTTATATCGTTACGATTATCGTCACGATTTAAAGAGAATATTTTTAGATACCCCTTACTATATATCAAATCATTAATACGTTAATATCTTATTAATAAAACAAAAAAATAGTAAAGATTTTTACTATTAGGTAACTATTTTCTAGCTGTAAGAGCACACCAGCAATGCCAGCTTGCCAGAGTTGATTTGCAAATAATCAGCATATTTGGCTGCTAATTAAGCTATTTAATTGTGGTACGTTAATTTCAAAGCGAGCCTTGCGGGGCTTACAAGTGTAAGCAAGCACAGCGGAGTCTTGCAAAATTGATGTGCCACAATTAAATGAGATAAGCTATATAGGAGTTTGTTATAGGAAATCTTCGATCCTTTTCAAAGTTTCTTTTTGAGATTTTGACTCCAGGTGCGGATTGCTTTCTTTTAAACTCTGCGTTTTTAACTAGTTTTAGGATACGCTCTACCAGTTTCGGGTCATATTTTTTTGAAAGATCATATTGATCTAAGTTATTTTCTACGTGATCTTCAAGAATTTTATCTAATATATGATATTCTGGTAGTGAATCTGAATCTTTTTGACTCGGTGAGAGCTCCGCGGTAGGCGCTTTTGTAATGATTCTTTTAGGAATGGCGCTTATTGTTTTATTGATATGTTGGACAAGTTCATACAGTTCTGTTTTATAGATATCTTTAATTGGGTTAAAAGCGCCATTCATATCGCCATAGATCGTTGCATAGCCAGTAGCATATTCAGATTTATTTCCAGTTGTAATTAAGAGAGCATTAGCCTCATTTGCTTTAGCCATGAGGATTGTACCTCTAATTCGTGACTGTAGGTTTTGAAATGTGATGGAGTTTTCATTTATTGGAGTATCTTTACTCAGAATTAATAAAAATGACTCAAAGATTTTACTTATATCAATTGATTTGAGCGCTATACCCAATCTATTGGCAACTTCTTTTGCATCTTCAATACTCTCTTTAGAAGTAAATTTAGATGGTAACATATAGGCAGTTACATTCTCACTCCCAAGAGCTTCTTTGGCAATAACTGCTACTAGAGCAGAATCAATTCCCCCTGATAAGCCAAGGATAACTTTAGCAAAGTTATTGCCATGCACATAGTCACGAAGACCAAGCACCATAGCACTAAATATTTCATCATAGATGTTTAGGTCAGGATAATAAGATTTTTTAATGTACCGGAACTTATTATCTATTACCTCGACTAGCTTCTGGTCAGTTCCAAAAGCTTTTCCAATGATTCTTACTTCACCATCATAACAAAATGATCTCCCATCAAAAACAATACCATCGTGCCCGAGAGCTTGATTACAGTAAATAATTGGCACTTGTGTCTCATTAAATCTTTGCTTTGCTAGGCTTACTCTCTCGTTCATTTTATCTTTTTCGTATGGAGAGGCATTTGGTACAAGAAATAATTCAGCTCCTTTTGCTTTTAAATTGCTACATACTTGGCTAAACCAGATATCTTCGCATATAGGAACGCCAATTTTTTTGCCATTAATCGTCATTATTGAAGGCGTGCCTTTGGCAAAATATCTTTTTTCATCGAATATGCCATAATTTGGTAACTCTTGCTTATATGTTTTGCCAATAACTTTACCATACCTCGCAGCAATGACTCCATTATAAAGCAAACCATCTGCCTCTAGTATTGGAGTAGGGAGCAGCAGGCAGGTATGTTCTGTTAAAGAAACAAGCTTGTCTACGTTACGTTGTATGTTTTCTAAAAAACTTTTTTGAGTAAAAAGATCTTCTGCAAAATATCCAGAGGTTGCTAATTCAGGGAATAAGCATATATCAGCATTTAAGTTTAAAGCGTTTTGGTAGTGTCTTAAGATGGAAGTATAATTTTTTTTAAGATCGCCAACACGTGGTTCTGTCTGGCAGACGAGTATTTTCATGTTAGCCTTGACTGATAGATGTAATGTGTAATACCAAATCTGGTTTAGTTTTAGATGTGGTATTATTTAGCACATAATACAATATATTTTACCACTAGGTCTATATTTTCTTGAGCTAAAACTAGTAAATTAAATATTCTTTAATAATTAGTTGATATGACTCAATAAAGACAATATTTAGAACTAATGAAAAACCTAAGTTTAATTATATTTTTATACCTACTGACATCCACGGTAAATGCACAGCCTGGTAAACTTTTATTTCCCCTTGATTGTGAATTAGGAAAATCATGCTGGATCTCTAATCTTCCAAGACATCATTTGCAGGGTAAGCAACTCGATTTTAGGTGCGGTCCCATTACCTACGACTACAATGTGGGAACTGATATTGCTATTAAAGATATTAAACAAATGCAAGAAGGAGTAGCGGTTATTAGTCCCATGGATGGTATTGTCGAATTCAAAAGAGACGGAGTTAGGGATATTAACGTGAAGGATATTGGTCATAAACCAGTGCAAGATAAAGAATGTGGCAACGAAGTTATAATCTCAAATGATGAATTGCGAGTCCAGTTATGTCATCTTAAGAACAAATCGATTCGTGTAAGCGTTGGCGATGAAATAAAAGCTGGTGATTTAATAGGGGAGGTTGGGTTGTCCGGGTTAACAGAGTACCCTCATTTGCATATAAGCTTTCACGATAAATCTGATGCTATAGTGAGAGAAATTGACCCTTTTTATGGTTCTCAACCGGATTGTGGTTTAAAACCAAAGTCACTTTGGTCTAATCCTGAGCTTATGGAAAGACATGCAACTACTGGCATTGTTTATAATTATGGCTTCGCATTCGAGAATATTACAACAGAGCGCGTTATGTCAGGCGATTATCCTCATATACAACCGGAATATCCTGAAGCATTTATTGCATTTGTTGATATTTTTTCAGTAAATAAGGGAGACAAATTAACAATTTTAATTTTAGATAGTAGCAATAACATTTTTGCAAAAAGAGAACATAAGTTTGGTAAATATCAAGCTAGATATTTTCTTTTTGTTGGCAAAAATCTTAGGGGAGAAAGATTACGCGGGGAGTATCATTTAGTAATAAAATACAAATACTTAGGAGGTAAAGAGGAGGAATTTAGATCTAGCATAAAGTTGTGAATTCATAAACTGTATAGGTTAACAATATTAACAAATAATTTTGAGAAATTATATGACAAAAGACAAATCAGAGCATGATGTAAATCTTCAATCTGAAGATTTTAAGATAAAAGACTATAAGGATTATAGCGTTGATGAACTCAAATATCATATGCTTACAAGAATTAACACTATGCCCATTGAGGATAAAGCAAAAAAACAATTAATGTCTAATATCGAAAAATTTCCAAATAACGCTTCACCAGAACAAATAAAAGAGTTAAATAAAGCTGCAATAGTTCTCGATATTATTCAGGCCACAGTGTTTGATCATGCTTCTGAAGTTCTTAAAGGAGGTCATGTAATGATTAAAGATGAGGGTAAACTTTATGACGCTTTGGTAGAAAAAGGTATAGTTAAGGAAAGGCATTCTTCGCATCATAATGCCAATAAAGTTGAAGGAAAGCGAGATGTATCGCTACAAGGAGGCGAGATATTTAAAGAATTTTTAGTCGGCAAAACAAAAGATGGCAAAACTTGGTTTCAGCTAGAAGCCCATTCTATGGGCGGAATAAAGAACTTTATTGGCCATATGATTGACTATATAAAGTATAAAATTTCTGGCAAAAATGTTGGACAATATGGTCTTTCAGCACATATTGATAGTAATCCTATTGAGGTTACTAAAAATCAAGCAAGGGAGAAAATGGCTGGAGTCAAAGAGAAATACGATATACAGCATGATACAAAAGTTACAAAAAGACAAAAAGCTATAGATAAAAAATATATGAAAATCTCTACCAATAAATCTGAAGGAAGAGGAAGAATTTAGGTCTAGCATAAAGTTGTGAATTAACTTGAAGCAGAACTAAAGTCCTGAACTTAAAACCGTTATCCTGAGCTTGACTGAAGCTTGCGCCTGCCTTTGGCTTAGGATCTCATTTATACTGCCCGAGATCCTGAATCACAAGTTCAGGATGACTTTTAACCGCGTCGCCTATTGGCTCCTCGTTATGATGGGACGGTGTAGTGAATTTTTTTATTTACCTGCTAACAGTAAAATTAAAATACTCATCAGGAAATGGCTCATTTTTCAAAGTATAGTGCCACCATTCTTGTGAAATACCTTCGAATCCATATTTTTCCATGATATCTTTTAGAAATTTTCGATTCAGCCTTGCTTGCATGGATATCTGAACATTTGCTGCATATGATTTTTTACCAAAAAAATCAAAATCAGTGCCCATATCCAAAGCTTTATTAGTTTGCTTATCAACAATTGTTAAATCAACCGTTGATCCTCGGCTGTGCGAGCTATACCCTGGTGCGATAAAACCAATTTTAAAAAGTTCTGCTTTTTCAAATTCTGGATAATATTTTGCTTTAATTTCCTCATCATCTGGTAATGTTTTCCAAGAAAAAAAATAATCTCCGGCTTGCGTTGGTCTGTAAGCATCCCAAATTAATAAACCCAAGTTTTGAGTTGCAAGTTCCTCTTGAATAAGAGCTAATGTTTCTATAGCTTCTTTAGTTAGGATTGCCACCGTAGCTTCATAACCTGGAACAACCGTGCCGGTAAAATTGTCATTAGTTGCATATTTTATATCTTGAAGGATAGTTGGGCAACTATCACTAAGATATATAAATCCATCTGGTAGGTGTGATATTCCATTTAAATTTTGTTCCTCGATTTCAGCAAATGTTGATATTGGTGTAAGCATTATATTTATTTTTTTAAGTTATTTATCCTTTCTTTGTAATTGCCAGTAAAAATATAATTGCCGGAAATCAACATGTTAGCGCCAGCTTGCGTGCATAATTCCCCAGTTTTATCATTAATGCCTCCATCAACAGCAAGAATAATATCAGTTCCTTCTATAAGCGAAGAGATAGCAGTTATTTTCTTAAGCTGGTTTTGAAGAAATTTTTGCCCTCCAAAGCCCGGATTAACGGTCATTACAAGAATTAAATCAATTTTATCTATAATGAACTCAAGTACACTAATAGAAGTTGTTGGTAACAGTGATATACCGGCCTTGATACCATAAGATTTTATCTGGGAAATAGTTCGATCAAGATGAATTGTTGCCTCAGGGTGAATTGTTAGTATATCAGCTCCAGCTTCAACATATGTTTGAATCCATTTTTCTGGTTGCTGGATCATTAAATGCACATCAAAAGAGATAGAGCTATACTTTTTTATGGCTTTGATTACAGAAGGGCCAAATGTTAGGTTTGGTACAAAATGACCATCCATAACATCAATGTGAATCATATCTGCGCCAGCATCTTCTAAAGCCTCTATTTCAGCTCTTAAGTTGCAGAAATCAGCTGAAAGTATCGATGGTGCTATCAAGGTCATATTCTATTTCTTCTTTTGTTTTGTTTGTGCTTCAAGCGACATCACGTATGAAATGATTTTAGCCACCTCTTCAAAATGGTCAATAGGTATTTCTTCGTCTATTTTTACGTCCTTGTATAAGGCCCTGGCAAGTGGGGGATTTTCAACGATAGGGACATTAGATTCTTTCGCTATCTCTTTGATAGTCTGTGCAATTAAGTCTAAACCTTTAGCAACGCATATTGGTGCTGATCCAGCTCCAGCTTCGTATTTTAAAGCAATAGCGTAGTGGTCTGGGTTGGTAATAACAACAGTAGCTGCAGGTACAGTAAGTTTGATTCTCTTTTTAGCTTGATTACGCCTTAAACTACGTAGTTTTTGTTTTATTTCTGGGTTACCTTCGGATTGTTTATACTCATCTTTGACCTCTTGCTTGGTCATTTTTAACTCTGTATAGTGTTCATAGCTTTGATAAGCAAAGTCAACTGCAGCAATTACAGCCATAATTATTGTAACTAGAATAAGAATGTGCCTAACCATAGTCATAAGCTGATCCAGTATCCCTGAAATTGAAAGTTCTTGGTACTGGCTGAGTTCTTTTACGTCGGCAAGAATGACTAGTAGCACAAATGTACCAACTAATGAAATTTTAAAAATACCTTTAATAAATTCAACAAAGCTTTTCATTGAAACGATTCTATTAAAACCCTTTATTATAGAGAGTTTAGAGAGCTTGGGTTGAATGGTCTCGCTAGTAAAGATAAACTCACCAGACTGAAAATATGAAGATGCTAGAGCTGCGATTATTACTACAAGGAAAATAGGGCTCAAATATAGAAGAGTTTTTTTCATTATTGTTGGTAGCAATATGTCAAGCGTGCCTTGATCCATAGGGATATTACCAGCATTTTCAACAAAAAATCTGAGCGTATTACTCAGTAATGACATGATTTCTGGAACAATCCATATTGTGACCAGGGTCAGAAGTAAAAACACAATAAAGCTAGTTACTTCTTTTGAGTTGACTACTTGGCCTTTTTGCACCGCATCTTCGAGCTTTTTCCGACTCGGTTCCTCGGTTTTGGCGTCTTTATCTTCTTCGTCTCCTTCGGCCATAGTGTAAGTTAAGAAGCTTAAAACAGCTTTAATATAATTGTAAAACAACTATAATATAGCTTATCCAGTTTAATTTGGGTACATCAATATTACAAGGCTCCGCTGTGCTCACGTATTTATATACGCTGCGCAAGCTCGCTTTGAAATTAATATACCCAAATTAAACTGGCTTTGCTATAAACGAGTCATAGAGGAAAATCAAATTAATGAACATTACTGTTGAAATTGCAAAAGAGTTAGATGAATGGGATAATTACCCAGAGATAGATGAGAGATTATTTTCTGAAATAACTTCTATCATCTTAGCCAGATATAATAATTTTTTAAATGTAACAGAGTTTGAGTTATCTATTCTTTTAACGAGTAATAAGCAAATGCAGTCTCTCAATAATCAATTCAGAAATATGGATAAAGCAACAAATGTCTTATCTTTTCCTGATATTGAAATAGACTGGCGTAAAATAGTTGAATTTATACCAGGTAGCGACTATATGTATTTGGGTGATATAGCATTTGGATATGAAGTAATTGCTCTAGAAGCTAAAAATAAATTGATTAGTTTTCAAGATCATTTTAAACATTTAGTAATTCATGCTATACTACATCTGATTGGATACGATCATATTAAAGATGAAGATGCACGAGCAATGGAATCCATAGAGATTGAAGTCCTAGAAGACATTGGTATTAAGTCTCCCTATTGAATATAAAAAATTATTTAAATTACATATTTATGCCCAAATCGTTAGATAAAGAAGGCCCCTCGCCCCGAAAAGATTCGCCTAATAAAAAGACTTCAAAAATAAGAAATTTTTTTACGAAAATATTTGTAAAAAAAAATAAGCAGAGCGCGTCAGCTAATTCAGGTAAAGATAATTATTCCTTTGGACCGCAGTTGATAACTGGTAGTGAAATAATTTCTAACATAAAAGATTTTTCTGAAAAAACAGTAGAAGATGTAATGATCCCGCGATCAGACATTGCTTCAATTAGTATTGACTCAAAATTAGAAGATGTATGTAAAGCAATCTTAGAGCATGGGCATACCAGGACTTTGATTTATAAAGGAGGCCTGGATAACATTGCGGGTTTTATCCATATTAAAGATTTATTTGCAGTGATTGCCGGTTCTAAAAAAGTTAGTTTAAAAAAGCTAATAAGAAAGCACATTATTTCTCCGCACTCTATGAAGCTTATAGATTTGTTAGCTCAAATGCAGATAAATCGGACTCATATCGCTGTTGTAGTTGATGAGTATGGCGGTACTGATGGGCTAGTGACGATTGAAGATATCATTGAAGAAATCGTCGGTAGAATTGATGATGAGCATGATATAGAGGCAGATGAAGATAGTTATAAGATAATACGTCCAGGGTTTATAATCACAAGCGCGCGCGTGGAAATTGAAGATTTAGAAAATGCAATTGGCACTAAGCTGCGACATGAAGATGAAGAAATTGATACAATCGGTGGATTAGTTATGGCAATTTCTGGGTGTGTCCCCGAAAAAGGTGAGATAATTATTATCAATGAAAATGTAGTGGCTGAAATTATAGAAGCAACACCGCGAACTATTAAGCAAATAAAAATTACATATTCATCTTAGAATTAGTAAACAAAGAATATGAAGTCGATCTGCCGGAAATGGTTTACAAAGCTTGAGTTGCCTTTTTGTCATAACTGACATCTTTCGCCGATTCTGACTACCTTTACAGATTTTTGGCGGTGGGCCTATGAAAAATGTATATCTAGAACATTTATCAGTTGCTGGTTTTAGGAACTTGTCAGAGTTGTCTTTAAGTATTCCAAATGGGGTAAATATTATCGTTGGCCCCAACGGTAGCGGTAAAACCAGTATATTAGAATCTATTTCATTGCTATCACCAGGTAAAGGCCTTAAATCAGCTAATTTTGATGATATATGCAAATACGGAGAAAATGGATGGGAAACGCGTTTTAAATTACAGAGTAAGCTGGGGGCAGCATTCATTATAACTAATTTTCATATGCAGGAAAAAAGTAGAAAGATTTCTTATAATGGCTCAAAAATTTCCAGCACAGAGTTAACAAATTTTTTAAACGTTATATGGGTTACGCCTCAAATGGAGGGCATGTTCGCTGCGGCTCCCAGTATTAGAAGAAGATTCCTTGATAGAATAGTATATAATTTTGATCCACATCATGCCAAGAGATTATCCAAGTACGAGCATTATGTGAGAGAGCGTAATAAAGCCTTGGCGCAGCGGGGCTGGGAATCTCAATTAGCTTGGCTTGAGTTGATTGAGGATAAAATAACCGAAGAAGCCATAGCTATTGATACCTCAAGGCAAGAGGCGATTGCTCTCATGCAAAAATCTATTGATTCTTTAGATACAGATTTTCCAAAAGCAAATCTTGAACTTAGCAAGCTATTTGGAGGACAAAAGGTTGGAGCAAACCTGGTTGATTTTTATAAAGAAGAGTTGTTAAATAGTCGTATAAAGGATTCTTATTCAGGTAGAGTTACTTTCGGTGTACATAGAAGCGATTTTATCGTAATTCATCGAGTTAAACAGAGATTAGCAAGACTTTGTTCAACAGGAGAGCAAAAAGCGTTATTAATATCGATTATCTTATCGTCAATTGAGTCGATTCTTAAAAATACTAATTTTGTACCCATATTATTATTAGATGAGCTATTTGTGCATTTGGACGAAGAGAGGAGGGCGCAACTGTCAGACTATATCACATCAACTAAGTTGCAGACATTTATAACAACAACTGATATTATGGGTATCGAGTATTTAGCGCTTAAGTCAAATATTATTGAATTATGACAGAAAAAAAGCCAGATTGGATTAGGGTTAAAGCCCCTATCTCTAAGGGTTATCAAAGTACTAAAAGTTTAATTGATAGTCTAAAACTTAATACTGTATGCGAAGAGGCTGCATGTCCGAATATTGGAGAATGTTGGGAAAAGAAGCATGTAACGGTAATGATACTAGGTTCAGTTTGTACTAGAGCATGCTCTTTTTGTAATATTGCTACAGGAAGGCCAGATTTGCTTGATCCACACGAGCCAGAGAGGTTAGCGATTGCTGTAGGCAAGCTTGGCCTTGAGCATGTTGTGGTTACATCTGTGGACAGAGATGACTTACCAGACGGTGGAGCAGGGCACTTTGCAGAATGTATTAAGGCCATTAGAAACTCAGCACCAAATACGACGATTGAAATATTGACTCCAGATTTTTTGAAAAAAGATGGTGCCCTTGAAACTGTAGTTACAGCAAGGCCTGATGTGTACAATCACAACATAGAAACGGTTCCTTCGTTGTATAAAACAATTAGGCCAGGTGCGCGTTATTTTCATTCTCTCAACCTATTGCATAATGTAAAAAAACTGGATCCACAGATTTTCACTAAATCGGGAATTATGGTCGGGCTTGGGGAGAGTAATAATGAAGTGTTACAAGTTATGGATGACTTGCGAGCTGCAGATGTTGATTTTATAACAATTGGCCAATATCTACAACCGACAAAGAAACATGCTAATGTTGATAGGTTTGTTACACCAGAAGAATTTAACTATTTAGAAAGAGTAGCTAAAACTAAGGGATTCCTTATGGTATCCGCTTCTCCTCTTACACGCTCATCCTATCATGCCGGGGATGATTTCAAGAAAATGCGCAATGCAAGAAATCGGATACTAGGTGTTGCTTAATGCACTCGTTTAAAGAAACCAGATTAATGAAGCATGATGCTGATCTAATCAGCATGATTATTATGGATATTGAGAAATATCCTGATTTTTTGCCTTGGTGTAGTTCAGCTGTAATTTTATCAAAGAATGACAATTTAATTACAGCAAAATTAGGAGTAAATTTTAAAGGGTTTTCAGAAAGTTATATATCTAGGGTTTCAAAAGAACAAAATCTTGATCATTGTTTAATAATTGCTGAGGCAATTTCTGGTCCTTTTCGTTACTTAAAGAATAGTTGGTATATAAAACAATTAGAAAATGGCTCAGAAATAAATTTTTCTATTGATTTTGAGTTTAAATCTACCATACTGGATATGGTTATTGGTGGGATCTTTTCCGTGGCTACTAAAAAAATGATTGTAGCATTTGAAGATCGTGCAAACAAACTCTCACGCAGCTAGTGTGATTTTGTAGCCAGTATACCAATAAAAAATTTCGATATGCTGCTATTTTATTATTTGTTAGATGATAGGTGGTGCTAGAATCGGAAGTGTTAAATTACTTAACAAAGCAACAAACTTAATAAGGAGAGAATTATTATGAACAAAGGAGATTTTGTATCATACATCGCGACCAAACACAGCTGTACAAAAGCTGAAGCGGAAAGAGTTATAGATATGTTTACAAGTTCTGTAATTGGAGCTTTAGGCAAAGGAGAAGAGGTTTCGTTAGTTGGGTTTGGTAATTATAGTGTTACTAAAGTTGCAGCTAGAGCTGGCCGTAACCCAAGAACTGGTGCAGCAATTAAAATTGCCGCATATAAGCAGCCTAAGTTTAAAGCTGGACAGAAGCTTAAAGACGCTTGCAATTGAAGCTTAAAGACGTTTGCAATTGAAGCTTAAAGACGTTTGCAATTGCCATTAATTCTTACTACTTCTTTAAAAAAGCGCTTGCTTTGTAAAAAAAGCTAACTAATTAATATCGGTTAGCTTTTTTTATTGCATTTGTTCACGACCTTCTTAGTCCTTCCGTCAGAACTCTTACACGTGAATAAATAAAAGGGATACGAGATAAAACTTTATTGTAAGATCCATAAGAAAACGACGATATATGTACAAAAATATTATGGAATTGCTGAGAATGTTTT
>CANNHR010000035.1 GCA_947505405.1 Rickettsiales bacterium | reverse complement strand
TCATCGACAAAACAGAACAAACTATCGTAATCTATATTCATTAGGGTAATCTTTATTGATTGAAAACTCTAGAATACCCTAATATCTTCAGCTATTCAGCTCCTTTCTTAAACACAGTTGGGGTTACATATATTTTGTATATAGCATAATATATATTAATGAAATAAAAAAACAAGGAAATATTGATGTGTGCGGATATTTTATGTATTCTAGGTCGCAATAATACAGAATTATTAGCGGTTAAGTACATATATAAATATGATATATGTATCACGTATATAAATTTTTTGAACATTAAAGCATAATTATCTTCATGCAAGTGATAAAAGTACTGGTTCCAACACTTGGTATTTTCCCGCTAGATTACGCCACTCAGGTCACATATCAGGTGGGCGATTTGGTTGTAGTACCGTTTCGTAATAAAGAAATTACTGCAATAGTGTGGGAAGTGAACTGTGCAGAATCCACAAGAGTGCTTAGGTCGGTGACGAGTGAGAGCCATTTTACTGCCAAGTTATCAGCATCAACGTTATTAATGATAAAAAGAGCAAGTAGTTATTACCTTGCTGAGTTTGGCAGTGTAGCTAAGCTGGTATTACCAGTTGATGTTAACGAATCACCGATTAAGATTAAAGATCAAGCTATTACTTTTGATCAGCCTTTGCCGTACCTCTCGCAAGAACAAGAAGAAGTTTTGGCTCAGATTGAAAATAGTAAAATTCCTGTATTGATAAAAGGGGTTACAGGTTCTGGTAAAACAGAAATATATTTTCATGCGATAATGAATCATCTAAAGCTGGGAAAGCAGGTACTAATAATGCTTCCAGAGATTTCTTTGAGTCAGCAAATTATTTCTAGATTTACCGAGCGGTTTGGGTTTGAACCAGTTATTTGGAATTCAAAGGTGTCCAAGGTTCAGAAGAAAAGAATACTTCGAGGAATTATCACTGGAACAGTGAAAGTAGTAATTGGCGCTCGAAGTGCATTATTCCTACCGTATAAGGACCTTAGTATTATTGTTGTTGACGAAGAACATGATAGTTCATACAAGCAATCTGAAGGTATATTGTATAATGCAAGAGATATGGCTGTGCTTAGAGGAGCTATAGAATCTTGTCAAATTTTGCTTGTGTCTGCAACGCCGTCGATTGAGTCATTATATAACTCCAGGATTAACAAATATCAACTAATAGAGCTTAGTAATAGGTATAATCAAGCAATTCTTCCGGAAATACAAATTGTTGATATGAGGCAAGAGGCACTACCGAAGAATAGTTGGCTATCTGCCCAGGTTGTAAAAGCAATGAAGTCGACTTTAGAAAAAAAACAGCAAATTCTTATTTTCTTAAATAGAAAAGGTTATGCGCCTTTGATGTTGTGCAAGGCTTGCGGATATAGAGCAAATTGTAAATCTTGTTCTGCTTCAATGGTTTTGCATAAAGAAACAAATCGGCTTGAATGCCATCATTGTGGAGGCATGTCTCTTATCCCCTCATCTTGCCCTGGTTGCGCTCAAAGTGATAGCTTAATATTGTGTGGTCCAGGCATTGAGAGAATAGCTGAAGAAGTCATTAAACTATTTCCCAGCTCCAAAACGGTGGCAGTTAGTAAGGATCAATCTTCATTTGATGGGCAGATGCAATGCTTGCTAAAAGCAATGGAGGATGGAGAAATTGATATCTTAATTGGCACACAGATTGTCACTAAAGGCTATCATTTTCCCAACCTAACTCTTGTGATAGTAGTTGATGCAGATGTTGGATTTGTTGGGGGTGACCTTAGAGCTTCCGAGCGTACATTTCAATTGTTGAATCAAGTAGGCGGACGTGCAGGCAGAGAAAATATAAGGGGTCGAGTGATGTTGCAAACATATGTTCCTGATCACAAAGTAATCGATGCATTTGTGAACAATAAAGAAAGCAATTTTTTCGAAGAAGAGCTGGAGTCAAGAAGAAATGCTGCAATGCCGCCATTTGCAAAGATAGCTTCTATTACTATTACTGGTAAAAACTCGAGTAAGACTAAAGAAATGGCCAAAACGTTTTTATCTTTTGCTCCTAGAAGCGATGCTAGAATATTAGGACCCGCCGAGGCTATGATGTATAAATTATCAGGAAAATATAGGTATAAAATACTAGTAATAACTCAAAAGAGCTTTAATTTACAAAAATATTTAAAATTATGGAAAGATGCTGCGACTATTCCATCGAGTTTCCAGATTAAGATTGATATTGATCCGCAAAATTTATTGTAGCAAATATCTATGAAGACAGGTTCTAAATCTAAAATACTATAACGCTAGTTTTGAATAAGAAATATGCGCTATTTTGTCCCTTTTTTGCTGTAAAAAACACATTTTTCTCAAAATAGGGGCGCTATTTTATCAAAAAATGTATATTTTTCGCTAAAAAACTGCCTAAAATTGCGCATATTTCTTATTCAAAACTAGCGTTATAGCGTACTAGAGGGTGGACGTTATGGTAATTTTATCGCATCTAGCATATATGAGAATTTGCTTAAATCATTTCCTGCATCACAAGCTATAGATAGTTCTGGGTCTATGGGAAGCCTAGTCAAAAGATCCAAATTGTGATCAGAGGCAATTTTGTTACCGCCATCTCCTGTAAAAATCGCTATTTTCTGACCTGTTTGTGGATCCATGTAATAACTCATATTCTCTATGATTCCTAAAATTGGCGCATCGAACTTTTTATATAAACTAACAGCTCTACTAACATCAATTTCTGATATTTTCTGAGGAGTAGTGACCATGAGTACTTGGTCTATAATATAATTCTGTAGAATACTTAAGTGAATATCACCCGTTCCAGGAGGTGAATCTATAATTAAGTAATCAAGCTTGCCCCATTTCGTCAAGGATAGTAGCTGATATATGGCTTTACTTGCCATAGGGCCTCGCCAACTAATCGAAGCAGAGGGCTGTGTCAAGAAGCCAATTGAATTAACAACGATTCCATAGTTTTTCAAAGGAACCATCTTGTTATCATCAAGCTCAGGCTTTCCTGCTAGAGAAAAAAGATTAGGTATTGATGGGCCATAAATATCAGCATCGACAATTCCAACTTTTTTGCCGTCATTTTTCAATTTATGCGCAAGCAGTGCGGCGATCGTAGATTTACCCACTCCTCCTTTGCCTGATGCCACAAGTAAAGTTTTCTCAACTCCTTCAATATGTATTTTGGGTTTTTCAGTGGTTGCACTTTGACTTTTGCGGTTACTTGTTAATACTATGCTGATTTTTTCGAAATCGGTAGTTTCTTGTATTGCTTTAATAATTTGATCTCGAATTGATTCTGCTTCAGCAAGTTCGATTCCAGTAATATCCAAAGAAAAACCAACGCTTGAGCCATTTACAATGATATCAGAAGATCTCGATTCCACAGTTGTGCTATCTGATAAAAGCAAATTGGAGCGTATCTCGTTAATTCTATCGGGCTTAGTGATTGTCATGCTTGCAAATTTTTCTAACTACAATATATTAATACAGGTTGGTTTGAGTTTTTCAAAATACTAAATTACAGTTTTGTAGATGATAAATAAAATATACGGACAAATTTTCAAAAAATCTCCTTGGGATAATTTTGAACAAGAAGATAATGTTTTCACTAAAAAAAGGAAAGATCAATTCAATTTGAATAATTTTCAGTTTAATTTTAGTGCTAAAACCGTCTTTGCAGTACTAGCTATTATTTTTGCTTTGTGGCTTGGATCTGGAGTTTATGAGATAGAAGAAGGCGAGCAAGCTATTGTTGTTCGTTTTGGTAAGTTTAATAGAGTTGGATATGCTGGGTTGAATTACCATCTTCCTTCTCCGATAGAAATGATTATTAGAGAAAAAGTAGATCAGTCCAGGCGGGTTGAAGTTGGTTATCGTTCGACTGGTCGTGCCAGGATAGGAGGCGCTGTTTCTGCAACAGATGTAAAAGCGGAAAGTATAATGCTTACTGGTGATGAGAATATCATTGGGCTACATGTTGACGTCATGTGGCATATAAATGACTTGTCAAAATACGTTTTTAATATTGTAGATCCGCAGGAGACTGTTAAAGCTGCGGCGCAAAGTGCAATACGTGAGGTAATTGGTAACACGCCAATTTCTGCTGTTCTCTCTAATAAGAAGCAAATGATTGCAGACAAGGTTGAGCAACTCATGCAGCAAATCCTTAACCAATACGAATCTGGTGTAATGATCGAACAGGTGAAGTTGCTTAGAGCTGAGCCACCGGAAGAAGTTATAGCAGCATATCGTGATGTTCAGACTGCAAAGGCTGACAAGGAAAAAGCTATAAATGAGTCAGAAGCTTATAAAAATGATGTGTTGCCAAGAGCTCGAGGAGAGTCTGAAAAAATTATTCAGGAAGCTGAAGGATATAAAGCTGAAGTAATGTCTAGAGCTGAAGGTGATTCGGCTAGATTTGACGCTGTGTATAATCAGTATTATGCGAATAAAGAAGTGACTAAGAGTAGATTATACTTAGAGACAATAGAAGCGATACTGCAAGATTCAGATAAAGTAATCATGGGAGGCGAAGGTATGTTACCTCATATGTCAGTACAACAAAAAGACTCATTGGAAAACAGATGATAAATATGAATAAATTGTATATAACGGCCATAGCTTCATTTTGTTTTATTATACTTTTAGCTGGTGCGCTCTTTACTGTTGACCAAAAAGAAATAGGAGTAGTATTTCAGTTTGGTGAAGCTGTAAGGATCATTGAGCAACCTGGGCTGAATATTAAAGTGCCTTTCATTCAAAATGTCCAGTTTTTAGACAAACGCATTCTGAATGTTAGTGCGGAGGAAAAAGAATTAACGGCTTCTGATGAGAAAAGGCTAATAGTAGACGCTTTTGCCAAATATAAGATAACAGAACCTGTTATGTTTATCAAAACGGTGCATAACTATTCTGGTGCCAATTTGCGTTTGAATAAGATTCTAGAATCTGCGATGAGAACAGTGATTGGACGATTCCCACTCAATACTTTACTTACTGAACAACGAGCAAACCTCATGCAGCAGATTAGAGATCTGGTTCATAAAGAAGCTGCATTATTTGGTATAAAAATCATTGATGTAAGAATCCTAAAATCTGACTTACCAACTGAAAATAGTGACGCTATTTATCAGAGAATGAAGACGGAAAGATATAAGGAAGCTAAACAAATCAGAGCTGAAGGTGCAGAAGAGTCAGCAAGAATAAAAGCACGTGCTGATAAAGAGAATAAAATTATATTGGCTGAAGCTTATATGCAAGCTCAAAAAACTAAGGGCGATGGGGATGCAAAAGCTGCTAAATTATATAACCTAGCTTACTCTAAAGATCCAGAGTTTTACAAATTTTACCGGTCATTAGTTGCCTATAAATCATCTCTTGGCAAAGAAAATACGCAATTTGTTTTATCGCCTAAAGCTGAATTCTTTAAGTACTTACAAATTGGCAAATAATTATAGTATGAAAATCTTAAAGATACTCACATTTATTATTTGTGGATTACTATGTGAAGCTAGAGCCACAGCTATTCTTCCTGTTCAAATGACTAGTTTTGCGGATATTATAGAACCATTGATGCCTACGGTTGTTAATATATATACTGTTAAGTACAACAATCAAACTAATCAAAAAGGTGCAGTATTACCTGAAATATTGCCCCTTGAAAAATTCAATGATTTTTTTGAGCAATTTAATGTGCCATTTTCCTTTGATGAGTTATATAGTAGCCAAAGTTCATTGGCACTAGGATCTGGATTTATTCTCGATGAGGATGGTCATATAATTACCAACGATCATGTGGTGGCTGGCTCCGACGAGGTGTACGTAAAACTTTCAGATAACACAGAGTTTCCAGCAAAAATTGTCGGTACTGATCCAAAAACAGATCTTGCCCTGCTTAAGATTGATGTCAAAGAAAAACTACCATTTGTATCTTTTGGAGATTCTACTAAAACTCGGATTGGCGATATAGTGATTGCTATAGGTAATCCTCTTGGCTTTGGTGGGACGGTTACCACTGGTATAATATCATCAAAAGGGCGTGATCTAGGCATGAATCAAGATGAATTGGTTGATGACTTCATTCAAACTGATGCTGCTATCAATACAGGCAATTCTGGTGGACCATTGTTTAACGTTGGAGGTAAAGTTATTGGCTTAAACACTTCTGTTCCAGACATTAATGGTGGAACAAATATTGGTATTGGATTTGCCATTCCGTCCAATACGGTCCAAGACATCATGAACCAGTTGAAGGAAAAAGGAAAGATTAGCCGAGGAAGACTTGATATTGCCGTACAGCAAGTAACCAAGGAATTAGCAGAAGCTTTGTCGCTTAGCAAGACATATGGGGTATTAGTTGTAAGTGTGCGATCTGGTGGATCTGGAGCAAAAGCCGGTTTGAAGCGAGGCGATTTGATTACAGAATTTAATGGTAAAATGGTTTTAAATTCTAGAAAATTACAACTTTTTGTTGCTGATTGTCATATTGGCGAGAAAGTTAAATTAACCGTTATTAGAGATAATAAGCCGCTAACTCTGATTGCTCAAATAGTTGAGCTTGAGCCAATGGAAGAAGAAGCTTTGCAGGTAGAGTCGACAAAGGAAAAAGCAGGTGTTATGTTTAGCAATATTTCACCGATGGTTATTACTAAATTTGGATTGGAACAGAATAGTAAAGGTGTAGTAGTTATAGAAATAAGCTCGCAAGAGTTAAATTTTGATTTACGTATCGGTGACCTGATTATGGCTATTAATCAGCAATATATCAACGATGTTGAGCAATTTGATAGTGTTTATGAAAAGATGAAAAGTAGCAATAAAAAGAACGTAGTACTTCTTGTAAAGCGGCGTGAGTTTACTATGTTTGTTGCCTTACCAATTAAATAAACACCATGTTCTGTGAAATGATACTCATGAATTTTGCGAGTCTTGCTTACACTTGTAAGCCTTCGCAGCCGCACCCTAAAATTTAATTATCTAAAATAATTTGGAAAGATCTGATATAGTATTATCTCCAAATGCCAAACATAAAAAAAATAGCTTTTTAAAAACAAGACAAAAAAATGAGTGAAGAAAACAAAATTGCTGTATTAAGTTTTTACAGTTTTACAAATATTGAAGATCCAGCAATCTTATTACCAAAAATTTTATTGGTAACAAAGAAAAAATATGTTCGTGGTACGGTCCTTGTTGCCCGTGAGGGTTTTAATGGCTCTATCTCAGGCTTGGAAGAAAACGTTAAATTAGTAGTGGAAGAAATTAGAAAAATAACTGGAGCAAAAGATATTAATGTAAAAATTAATTACTGCGATGAACAGCCATTTTCTAGAATAAAAGTAAAAATAAAAGAAGAAATTGTAGCGCTCAAGTTCGGCGAGTTAGATGTAGAAAACCTGAAAGGCGATTATATCAAAACGTATGATTGGGATAATTTTATTAAGAGAAGCGATGTTATCACTATCGATACTCGTAACGAGTATGAAGTAAAAGTAGGAACATTTGAAGGTGCTGTAGACCCTAAGACCACGACATTTAGAGAATTTCCCAAGTGGGCGATAAGTCATATAGATTTATTAAAGGACAAGAAAATTGCAATGTATTGTACTGGTGGGATTAGATGTGAAAAATCTACTGCACTGCTCCGGAAACTTGGTGTAGAAAAAGTATATCACTTAAAAGGCGGAATTCTGCAATATCTTGAAGATACGAAGAATGTCAATGGTACTTGGCAAGGAGAATGTTTTGTTTTTGACGATAGAGGAGCTGTATCACCATCGCTTTCTCCCTCAGATGGTTTTTGGGTAGAAAAAGGACAAACAGCAAAGAGTGTAAGTTATAATAAGTAACACGCCAATTTGGGATAAGCTATCCCAAATTGGGATATAATATGTAAGCAATAATGATCGAAGCGGTTCTCAGATTATTGCAAAATAGAGAAATTTATAGTTTTATTTTTATTAAATTCAAAAAATACTTCATACTTTAAAAAAACACTTAATTTTAAATGCGAGCAAGAACCGCTTCGACGCGAGTATTTTCAATAACTCTAAACCAGTTCGTGATGAGAATTTCTTCAATTCTTATCCGCAAGCTGAGGTGTAATCTATTTGAGGCTCTTCCAATATGGAAAAACATAACTTTAGCCCTAAACCTGTCATTGTGTTAAGCGATGATAAATTCATTTATGAAGCTCTAGTTGACAATATTAGTTATAAGACTGAGTTGATTAATGCAAGCTATAAAGATTATATAGATTCTCTTGGTAAGGTTGATGTATTGATTATTGATAAGACATTGTTTAAACATGAGATACCTATCTTTCGAGTTAATGTATTGATAAATTGTACAAGCAATAAAATATCTACAAATGAAATACATTTCGCTAAACCTTTTAGATTAACTGATTTAATTGATACTATTGAGAGAAATCAAGACGATCAGAACCTGTTTTGCTGTATTAACAAAGATTGGGTGTATAGTCAGCAACTTGAAATGCTTTCTTCTGCAGATAAATCTATTTTTTTTACGGATAAGGAAAATGTATTGTTCAAGAAATTATTATCTATAGATGGTCATTTAGCCGAAAAAGACTATCTTCGCCACGAAGTATGGAATTATCATCAAGATACAGAATCTAATACTGTTGAAACGCACCTTTATAAGTTAAAGCAAAAACTTCCACCTGGTCTTTTAGAGATAAAAAATTCAAGCTGTTTTCTTAGTATTGATAGTTTATTGTGAAAAAAGTTATTTGTATCCGTTCAAGTGCTCTTCACTACGACGGAAGATGACGAACTATAGTATTTTAACTTATTGTTTTTGACAATAGATGGCGGCCCATTATATTAGCCATCTATTTGTATATGCGGTATATTCCGCAAAATTACTAAATTTTATTACCTGTGTTTCTTTCATCTGATTATTAAACCAAGTACATTGCCGTTTTGCGTATTGTCTGGTCTTTGCCATCGCCCGCTCAATTGCTTTTTGTTTAGTGATTTCTCCTTTTAGATACGCTATAATTTCCGGTACTCCAAGAGCTTTCATGGCAGTCGTTTTAAGTTCAGGATATTGTTGATACGCTGCTTGCACTTCTTCAATAGCACCTTCTTCGAGTAATGTCAAAAAACGGCTATTGCATATTTCGTAAAGAAAGTTTCTTTCAGGCATCAATAGTATTATATCAAAGGCAAAATCGGGCAAAAGAAGTAGATTTTCTTGAGCTTGATAGTCGAGGATAGACTTACCGGACTGTTTTATTACTTCGTAAGCTCTAAGGACCCTTTGAGTGTCTCCGATATTTAGTATTTTAGCAACCTCAGGATCTGCTGCTTTTAGTAGATTAAAAAATTCATTTGGCCCTAGTGCTTTATGGAGAGATCTTGCATTAGATCGAGTTTCATGATCAATGTCTGGTATTGAGCTAAAGCCGTATATAAGCATATTAATATACATCCCACTCCCACCAACGATTACAGGTAATTTGCCTCTATTTGATATTTCCCAAATGGAGCGACTAGCAAAAATTGCATATTTTGCTGCTGAGAATTCAGTATCGATATCTAGAAAGTTATATAAGTGGTAGGGCAAATCTCGTTTGAGCTCATCAGATGGCGAGGATGTGATAATTGGCAATTTCTGATATATTTGCATTGAATCAGCATTGACTACCTCGCCGTTATTTTTGCGTGCAAGCTCATGAGCAAAATTAGTTTTACCGCTGGCGGTGGGGCCGCAAATTATAACTGCTTTTTTCACACAGGCTACATTAGGTTACATGAGTGCTAGAGTTTAAGCTTATCATCAGTTCTTCCCACTCCCTTTTGCTCATGCCACTTGTCTCTTGGTCAATTTTTTTACCAGCAATCATCTGGCGTATAACTTCCATCCCTTTTCTGGAAATTGATGTAGCATACATTTTATGTTCCTCAAATGCATCGTAAGCGTATGGTACCCAAGCTTTAACTATATCAAGCATAGCCTGTGCATAAACTCTGATTTCATATTGAGCATGAGGATCTGCTCTAAGCGCAAGAAAATGCAGTAAGTTATGTAGATTAATTTTCCAATACCATTCAGTATAGGTATTAAGCGTAAGGTTAATTCTAGCTAGCTCTCTAGTAATGCCTATATTATTTTCATCTATAACATTTCCCGCCTCGTCTTCGTTCATCATTTCGACATAATGATTATAGCAATTTATAGCATCATTTTTTATTATGGATAAAACTCTCTCAGCTACCTCATCGGGAAGTGTATCTGTGCTTCGACCTTGCTTGTTTATCGTTGATTGTGGGCTTAAGTTTACTTTTTCAGGAATATAAAATTCATTGCTTAGAATGGAATATCTTGCTGAATACTCATTTACGCTTGCGGTTCTGTGACGAATCCATTGTCTTGCAATAAATATTGGTAATTTAATGTGAAACTTTATATCGCACATTTCAAATGGTGTAGTATGTCTGTGTCTCATAAGGTAATTGATCAGCCCCTTGTCTTGAAGGCTTTTTTTAGTTCCTCTGCCATAAGATACTCTGGCAGCTTGTACGATCGAGCTGTCATCACCCATATAATCAACTACTCGGATAAATCCGTGATCAAGAACTGGAATTGGAGTGTATAGCATCTCTTCAAGCAATGGTACGGTAGCTCTTTTTGTCGTATTTTTGGTTTGTAAAAGTTCCTGCAGTTCATCATTTTTTGCCATATAATTATTTCCTTTGCTGGATATTTGGAGAATATTCGATAAAATTTCTTGTCAAGGGCAGATGATATCAATTAAATTAGAATTCAGTAACTGATTTTTTTAAAAAAATAAATTAATGATCATCATTGTTGTATCTTTCGTTATATGCTTGCTTTGTGTAGCAGGCCTAATGGCTGCAGCCGAAACTGCTATCACTGCCACTTCTCCAGGACTCATTCAGAAGCTTAAATCGGAAGGAAATAAGAAAGCAGAATTGCTGCTTGGAATTTTGAAGATAAAGGAAAAAGTAATCAGCACTCTTCTCATTGGTAATAGTATCGCTAATACACTATGTACAACTATTTCAACGGGGATGTTTATTGAGATTTTTGGAGATGATCTTGGAACGATAATCTCATCGATTGTGATGTCATTTATGATTATAGTATTTTCTGAGGTAGTGCCTAAAGCCATTGCAGTTGTAAAATCTGAGAAAATAGCATTACTTGCTACTCCTATCTTGCTGGTTGTATTGAAAATATTAGAACCCGTGAATATCTTGCTTTCGTATATCGTGAAAGGGTTTTGCTTTATCTTTCGTATAGATCTAAATCAAAAAGTATCAGCAGAGGATGAGGTACGCGGTGTGATTGAACATCACATGCATGAAGGAAATGTTTATAAAGATGATCGAGATATGCTTGGCGGAATCCTGGATATTAGGAACATGGCGATTTGTGATATTATGGTCCATAGAAGCAAAATTATGGCGATTGATATTGATACTCCAACTGAGAAAGTAATAAAAACTGTTCTTAGCTCTAGGCATAGTCGTTTTCCATTTTGGCAAGGCAATAGTGATAACATAATTGGTATTTTGCATGTTAAAGATTTGATGAATAAAATGCATCACTCAAAACAAGTGGCAAATGAAATAAATATAAAGGATTTGCTCTGTGATCCAGTGTTTGTACCAGATAATTCTTTGGTGATACAACAGCTTAATATGTTCAGAGAAGGCCAAACGCATCTAGCATGTGTTGTTGATGAATATGGAGATTTACAAGGCATTGTTACTATGGAGGACATTCTGGAAGAGATTGTTGGTCAGATTTATGACGAGCATGATTCAGTCAAGCAGAAGATTACTAAATTATCAGATCATGTATTCATTATTGATGGCTCAGTGTCTGTAAGAGACTTAAATCGGGAATTAAATTGGCAAATACCAGAAGCTGAAGCTACAACTATTGCTGGATTTATTATTAATAAAATGGCAAAAATCCCTAATCAGGGTGAGTATTTGATCAGTAAAGATTTAAAAATGATTGTAAAAAAGAAGTTTGATAATCGAATTAAGACTATCAAAGTGATCGTTATGACAGAAGGTGTGGACCCAGAAAGCTCAGAAATGATGTAACTTGGCCATGGAGTCAATTCAATGGATGGATGATATCACTGTCAAGGCAAGTGGCTTTTAGAGAACGTGTCTATCCAGGAAACAAACGAGTCATCCTGAACTTGATTGAAGCTTGCGCCTGCCTTTGGCCTAGGATCTCATGCAACAAAAGAAGATCCTGAAACGAGTTCAGGATGACTTAAAACGAAGGCAGGCGCAAGCTTCAATCAAGTTCAGGATGACTAGACGACTCCTTTTCAGGCTCCTTTCCGCCCAACAATGTCTGCTCGCCATGATGAGTTTTGCACTTAATTCAATGTAGTTTAGTATATGATTAGTCTATTTGGAAATATACTGCTCTTAATGATGTTGGCAACTTCTTCTGCTTCAATTGTTATAAAGGGACGTGTTAAAATTTATAGCTTCTTCTTAAGTTGCTTGCTACCAGTACTGAGTTTTATATTACTTATTGTAGGTTTCATCAAATCTGATTTTGGACTAAGAAATGTCTTTCTCAATTCCAGCACTGAATTACCTCTTATTTATAAGATCGCGGCCAGCTTTGCCAGTCATGAGGGATCAATTCTGCTTTGGGATAGTTTTTTAGGTCTGATTAGTCTTGCATATATTCATTTTGTAAAAATCACAAAAGAGGCAGAAGATTTTGGCATAATTATTTTTGCTTTCATCCAAGTCCTTTTCGTCAGCTTCATCATTTTTACCTCTAATCCATTCGATTCGTTTTCCTTTATCCCATCAGAAGGGCTGGGACTTAACCCAATGTTGCAAGATGTAGCGTTATCAATTCATCCACCGATTCTATATCTTGGGAACGTTTGCTATGCTGCAATATTTGCTAGTAGTTTAATATTGCTATATAGACCAGAAGAGAGGCAGGGCATCTTAGAATTGAGTAAAAGATTTTCAAGTTGCGCACTAATGTTGCTAACTATTGGGGTTGGCCTTGGTTCTTGGTGGGCATATAGAGAGCTTGGCTGGGGTGGTTACTGGTTCTTTGATCCTGTTGAAAATATCTCTCTCTTGCCGTGGCTTTCAGGCATAGGCTTACATCATTTTTTAATTATTTTCGAGCAGAGAGGCAAATTTCTTAAATGGATAATTATGTTATCTATTCTGAGTTTTTTATTGATTCTATATGGTACATTCATTGTCAGGAGCGGTATAATTTCTTCGGTTCATTCTTTTGCTTTTTCACCCGAGCGAGGATTATTTATTTTTTTAATATGTTGTACACTGACCGTTCTTAGTTTCTGTTGGTTTTTTCTAAAGCAAAAAGATTTAAAAATTTTGTATATGCGAGAGAAGTATAGCAAAAAGGAATCATTAATTTTACTTGGCAATATATTTTGGCTAGCAGCGCTTGGTGTTTTGGTGATTGCGCTAATTTACCCTATTTATTGCACGCTTGTGCTTGAAATAGATGTAGTAATAGACCCTGGATATTTTCATATGGTGTTTGTACCAATTTTTATACCGATCATATTTTTAGCTGCTATAACTCCTCATATTGACAAAAAGTTGCTAATTAAACGGGTAGTTGTTTTTGCTTTAAGCGTGATAAGCGTAACGTTTATTGGCCTAAAAATAGAGTTAGGTTTGATATCAGGAGCTGTTTGCTTTGTATCAATTTTTTTGATGCTGCACATGATAGAGTATATTTTTGTTGAATCGAGCTACTTCAGTAATAACATATCCGCTAAGAAATACGCCTTATTTTTAGGTCATTTTGGTTTTGGATCGCTTGCTTTAGCAATCACGCTGAATTGTGCATTATCATTTGATGTTGAGTTTATCGGCAAAGTCGGTGAGCAGCGCAGCGTACAAGATTTAAGTATAAAACTTGAAGATATAAAATTTTCTGAAGGCGCCAATTATTTTAGACAGATTGCGGTATTTCGTATCGAAGACAAGAATAATAACATCGTTATATTGAAACCAGAAAATAGGTTATACAAAGTTGAAAATACTCTTTCTCAGGAAGTGGATATTTTTTCTTTTGTTTTTCATGATTTGTATGCTGTTTTGAGTCAAATAGATAAAAACACGATACATGCAAAAATATACTATCAGCCAATGATAAGCTTCGTTTGGCTATCTGTATTAATTATTGCACTAGGATTTTGTCTTTCAACGTCAGTTTTGGATAAGAGATATGCGCAATTTTAGGCCATTTTTTAGCGAAAAACACATATTTTTTGACAAAATAGCTATCCCTATTTTAAGAAAAATATGTGTTTTACAGAAAAAAGGGGAAGAAATTGGGGGTGGCTCGTTATTCAAAATTGGCGTTTTTATGGTGGAGCCAGGGGGAATCGAACCCCCGACCTTTTGCATGCCATGCAAACGCTCTACCAACTGAGCTATGACCCCAAACCAAGGTTAGTATAATAAAATGTAGTTTTTTTGCAAGGCGATTTATGATATTCCCTATGCTAAGAAATAGCTGACATTAAAGAATGAAAGAAAAAAAACATAACAATCTTAATAAGACTTTTGCTCGGCGTATTGCCAGAAGTCTTACCGATATAAATAAAAGGGCGCTCGAAGAGGTGCTTCCAGTTTGTCTATTTAACCAAGAACGCTTACTTACCAGTACATTGGATAAAAAATATCTTGAAATTGGTTTTGGTATGGGTGAGCATTTCATTCATCAGGTCAAGCATAATCCATTATCTTTATATATTGGTGCGGAAGTATTCATAAATGGAGTAGCAAATGTGCTAAAGCAAATCAGTGGAATAAAGAGTAGTAATACCAATCGTCAGGTTGAATTGGACAAAGTGGCTCCGGGCGGCGAGCGCTTAGAGCTTATGCTGATAGATAAGGACATGAGTTACATGAAGAATTCTTCTTGTATGGTTAATATTGGTGATAGTAATAATTTATTAATTTGGCCAGATGATGTAGATTTGATTTTAGTCCAAATACCATCTGCATCACTGGATGGTATTTATATATTATTTCCAGATCCGTGGCATAAAAGACGTTATTTGAAAAAGCGTTTATTGAATAATATGAGATTAGCTAATCTGAAAGACAAGCTAAAAAAGAAGGGTTTTATCTCATTTGCTTCTGACATTGAAGATTATTTTTTGTATGTAAAGCATTTATTTGCGGAAAGTGGTGACTTTATAATCCAAGGTAAAGATTACTCTCTGCCTCATGAAGGCTACGTACAAACTAAGTATCATCAGAAAGCAATTAAAGAAGGAAGGGTACCACAATTTATTACTGCTACAATTTATTGATATTTTGTATCAGATGTGATACATTGAATCTAAAGAAATAAATTTGGAGTGGTTTTATGGTAGCTAAGCGATTATTGGTATCTTTAGATGAAAAAGTTTTTAATGAAATTGCAGAACTTGCTAAAGTCAACAATGAATCATCATCTAAAGTGGCAAAAGCCCTTATTATCTCTAGTTTAGAACTTCAAGAGGATAAAGTGTTTGCAAAATTAGCAGAGGAAAGGATCCGAACTACCAAAGAATGGTTGAATCATTCAGATGCGTGGAAATAGTGTATACTCTTGTCTACTCAGACCAAGTTGTATATAAGGATATCCCTAAACTTTCTATATCAGTCCGGTCTTTGATAAAATTGAATATTGAGAAAAAGCTATTATTCGATCCAATAAAATTTGGTAAACCATTAAGATATAGCTTCAAAGGTTGTCGCTCTCTCAGAGTCGGCGATTATAGGGTGATTTATCAAATAGTAAATACAACAATCAATATATTAGTAATTCAACATCGTAAAGATTGCTATAGTCAATTAACTTTCTGATTCATCTCTGACGAGTCAGTTTTTGAAACGTGCAGGGCCACCGCATTAAAATAGCGTCATCCCAGAAGTAAGATACGCAAGTGCTTTAGCACTTAGCGGATCTTACTTCTGGGATCTATCTACCAACATAGTAACCATACTGCTTGAATGGATTCCAGATACTAAGTCTCATTACGCCCTAAAGGGCTATTCGACGTAAGTTCTGGAATGACG
>CANNHR010000034.1 GCA_947505405.1 Rickettsiales bacterium | reverse complement strand
CACGCAACTGCACAATAATGTTTTTAAACTTGTCTGTCGCGATTAATCCAGGAGCAAAGTTTCCATTAATGATATATGAAGGAGTTCCTTTAATTCCAAGATCTTTAGCTAGATCAAAGTTTTTAGCGATTATTTGTTTAACTGAATAGCTATTTACTTCGTTTTCTACTAAAGTGTAATCGATATTATATTTTGCCAGCATTGCTTTGACAGTCTCTTCACTAATTTCTTCCATTTTCATCAATTCATTGTGAACATTCTGGAAATTGTTAGCAGAAACTCTTTGAACTGCAAGAGCGATTTTTGCTGCATATGCAGAAGTGCCGCCTAGAATCGGTATTGGCCTTAAGATAATCTTTACTCCTGGATCTGAAGCTATAATTTCATTTTCATACTCGTTTGCTTTTTTACAAAAAGAGCAGTTATAGTCATAAAAAGCAACTACAACTATATCTCCATTTGGGTTGCCAAGCACAGGAGGCGACTCAGCTTGTTCTATTTGAGTTTTGTTCTCTTGTAAATAGTCTGAAGTCTTTTTGGTTGATTCAGCTAAATTTTTATTATGAAGCCCTTCAAGAGACTGAACTATCACTTCTGGATTATTCATTATGTAGTCTTTGATAACTTGTTGTAAATCAGCTTTAGCAGTTGCTAAATCTGCAACATCTTTTTTTTCTGTAACTAATTCAGTAGAAGAATCATGCACAGATACTGACAAAACTTCAGGGGTTTTTGTCATTTTGTAAGCAAAAAGAGCTACAAGTATTATGAATATTAATGCCAAAGCAAAATTGAATAGTTTTTGTATCATTTTTTATTCCTTAATTTTTTCTGTATTATATGGTATTCACACTTTGATACTTGATTCATATTCTTATTGCAAAACAAAAATAACCACTTACAAATAAACTTATTTTGTAGCTTCTAAAATATCACCGGCTTTATACCAATCGGGCGAGTGCTTTGGCAAGTTATTCATCGCCATTGTGGCCATCTTGCGTGCGTCATTAATGCGCCCAGATTTGAGAGCAATAAGAGCAGTATTTAAGTAACTTTTTCCTGTAAGACCATTCTTCTCATAATAAATTGCCATATAGTGAAGAGCTAACAGATTATCTGGTTCTTTATCAAGAACAAATAATAAATCTTTATAATATTTGGTAACATAGCGCGGATCATCGATATGAGCGCTGATTCCAACTATAGCTTTACCAAGACGGATCAAAGGATCGTTTGGCCTAGCTTCTTGGGCTAGTTCATATTCATGTAACGCAGCTTTCTTACCAGCTTCGAAATATATCTGAGCTTTTAGCTCGTGATAGTAGGCGTCATCTGGGTGCTTCATTATGAGAGAGTTAACATGATTAAGTGAATCGTCAAAATTACCAATTCTAAAACATTTAATAGCCTTCATATAGTGAGTTACTTCATCAATATTATCTTCAAATTTACAATCGAGTATTTTATTGATTTCAAGAGTAAAAGCTGCAAGTTTTGCCGAGCTGCGAGAATATTTATAAATTATATCGTCATTATTTTGACTAGTACTAAATTTTGACCTTTTATTAAAGCTTCGAAGTATGAGTAATCTCTCATTATTAAGAGGATGAGTTTGGTCATACTGATTAAACAAATCTCCTGACGATTGCAGTTGCATTTTTTCAAAGAATTTAATTAACCCTACAACGCTATGAGAGCTTTTATCAAGTAAGCGCAGAGCAGTTTGGTCAGCACTTGATTCGAATTCACGAGAATAAGCATAAATTGATCTTTCAGAAAAATGCATACCTCCTATTGCAATTGCAAGTCCTTCTGCTGCACCACCACTTATTGCAGTAGCTAGGCCTAAAGCGGTTGTACCAATGGCTGCTTTTTTATAGTTATCTATAACTTCCTGGCGCCTTGTTATATGGTGTCCTAGAATGTGACCAATTTCATGAGCGACAACCCCGCGTAGCACATCTGGATCTGGGTAATCTATAATTAGACCGCTAGTAATAAAAATCTCATTTCCCCCAGCAGTAAACGCATTAGGTAGAGGATCATCGATAATATAAATTTTTAAATTCTTAAGGCCAGACGTTTCTCGGAGTGGCTGAACTACCAAGTTTACAGTTTCTTCGATTTCGGAATCTCGGATGATATTGGCTTTAGCTAAATTTGCGCTCAAGAAAATAATTATAAAAAAGAAATGACGCAGCTTCATATAGCTATAGGGATTTATACCTTAATTACTTGATAGTATCATCTTTTCTCTAGTTGAAAAGGCTTCATAAAGAAATTTTACTAAATCACTTGAATAATTGCAAGAGATGGGTCAAATTACAATAGACTTCTTTCCAAACTCGCTACTAAAGGCAAGTGTTAGGAACATACGGACCGGAAGACCGCAGCGTGCTTAAATAGCACGTGAGGATCTGAGGACCGGAGTTGTAAAGGTTAGGTAATTCGATGACAGAAATTGGATTAGGGACAGAGGAGTTTGGAAAGAAGTCTATTCATTAAACAAATCTTAGGCTGGAGTTCATGTCAAAACTAGCAATCGTTACTGGTGGAATAAGAGGAATTGGAGCTGCAATTTCAACAACTTTAAAAAATGCAGGCTATGATGTAGTGGCAAATTATCGCACGCATACAGAATTGGCGCATAAATTTAGTAAGAATACTGGCATTAAAGCAATCCCTTGGGATGTTTCGAACATTAATGAATGTCACGAAGCTGTCACCAAAATTGAAATAGAGTTTGGTAAGAATGTATCTATACTTATTAACAATGCTGGCATTACTAGGGATAGTATGCTTCACAAAATGCCCCCGCAAAGTTGGCACGATGTAATAGAGGTAAATTTGAGCTCGTGCTTTAATATGTCAAGTTCAGTAATAACCAAAATGCGTGAGCGTAATTTTGGCAGAATCGTCAACTTAAGTTCTATTAATGCATTATCCGGGCAGCTAGGGCAAACTAATTACTCGGCATCCAAGGCCGGTATTATTGGATTTACTAAAGCATTGGCTAGAGAATCGGCATCAAAAAATATAACTGTGAACTGCATTGCTCCCGGTTATATTGATACTGATATGATGAAAGACGTTCCAGATGAAATATTGCAAAGTATAATTGCACAAATTCCCGTCAAGAGGCTAGGCAAACCTGAAGAAATCGCTAGGGCTGTACTGTTTTTGATCAGCGATGATTCTGGCTTTATCACTGGCGAGACTATGTCAATCAACGGCGGACATTACATGGCGTAAATTATGCATTTTAGTATAAGAAATATACCAAATAGGATTGTTAAACAAATGCAACACAAGGGCGTTTGGAAATCCGATTGTCCTGTGGTACTTGCGCGTCTGAAGCTTGTGGAAATTAGCCACCTTAATTTTGAAGGAAATATCCAGTCTGGCCAAATCATAGTTCTGGATAAATTAGCTCAATCAGTGCTTGGAATTTTTGAAGAATTAATGATAATCAAATTTCCAATACATAGCGTTCATCTCATTGATAAGTATGAAGGTGACGATGATCAGTCAATGGCAGCTAATAATAGTTCAAGTTTTAATTTCAGAACGATTACTGGCTCTAATCAATTTTCAATGCATGCATATGGTTTAGCAATAGACATTAACCCCGTGCAAAACCCATATATCTTAATTAAAGAGGACGGTCATGTCCAGGTGCATCCTAAGTCAGGAGTAGACTTCTTAAATCGTAGCAATATGAGACCTGGAATGGTTGAGCCGCTTGTGCCAATTTTCAAAAAGCATGGTTTTAGTGAATGGGGAGGCAATTGGAACAAACCAATAGATTACCACCATTTCCAAGTGCCACGGTCGCGAGTTAATGAATTGATATAGATCGATTAAACCTTTACCCACATATTGCCATTAAGAATTATTAGACGAGAGTCTGTTGTCAAAAATAGGCGAGAGGTAGAAGCTTATGGGGCGAGAAGCGGAGCATACCCTTGTATGTGAGCATCGTAGATACCATTAAGCGACGCACATATTGCCATTTTTGTCACTAAGCTCGATCGACTGGGGCGTGATGCTATTGATGTAAGCATGACTGTTGCCAAACTAGAAAAAATGGGAATCAGGGTTCATTGCCTGGCACTTGGAGGTGTTGATCTCACAAGTTCAGCTGGAAAAATGACTATGGGAGTGATTAATGCTGTTGCTCAATTCGAGCGTGATCTGTTGATTGAGCGCACACAATCCGGCCTTGCCAGAGCTAAATCAAAGGGAAAAACTCTCAGTCGCCCCCAAATTTTATCAGAATCACAAAGAAAGCAGGCCATACAGCAATTACAGGAAGGGAAAACTATTGCAGCTATTGCAAGAAACTTTAATATAAGTCGACAAACTATTATGCGTATCAGAGATACTACCAATGACTAATGCATTCCTGTGGTACCTTACGTTCCTTTATGTAGATAGACCCTATTTGCGCTATTACTATTATCAAGCAGCTTTTTTGACAATTTTGTGTTTGGGAGTATATTAGGTTTTATAATTTGTTTTTTTATCTGTCATGTTGTTTCACCTTTAATAGTTCCTATAATCATCGGAAGAGGAACTATTGACGTTAAAAACCACAATATTTTATGGTTTTATCAATCACATCATAAACTAAAACAAACAAAGTGACAACTACAAAAGTAAAAAGGGAACGAGTTGCCAGAAAAATGGGTCTACCGTCACCGGATGCCTACTAGGGGGCACACTAAATTAGCGTAGATACAAGGATATTCTCCGTTACGCTGGGCCTAGTTGGAAAGACCTGAATTTACGAATTTATTAAACTTAAAATACTACAGTGTAATTCTTCGCTGATCAGATTGCTTTATTTTTCTTGGTTTCTCAGACATAGTGGTCACTGAAGAACGACTATTTGACTCTACTTTTTTCGCAACACTAGGAGCATCTCTTAATATTTTAGTATATTTATTTTCTTTTAATTTTAACGCCTTACCTATTTCAACCTCTGGTTTATCAACACCTTCTTCAATGCATTTTATTGTATTTTTAATTATACTTTCTGCCTTATTATCCTTTATGCCAACCCATTCAGCAAAATTACTTAATAGCTGTTTAAATTTGCCCCCAAATGTTTTAGGATTCTTTTTATCATACTCCTGATGAAAATCTTTGAGTGACTTGTCTAGATGCTGCAAAATTTCTTCCTTAGTATTTGATGGACTTGCAATATTTTCTGACTTAATGTAAACTTCAAATATCTTTTTGCCATCCTCTACAAATTGTTCTCTACTTACTGATTGACTAGCCAATTCATTCATCTTGTTATATAAATCTTTTGCGATACCTTTACTTTTTTCATTTTGATTGAGTTGTTCTTGACTTACTAGCCCACTTATAACATCATCACTTTTGACCTTCGTAAGGCAACCAGCTTTATCTAGAAGAGTAACAAGTCTCTCTGGATGAATTCTATCCAACCTCTCATGCTGTGAAATGGGTATTTTTACTAAATCTTCTTTACCTTTTGTGACGTTATTTTCATCTAATTTTATTCCAAGTCTTTCATTCAATTCTACAAAAGCTGCCACTGTACTTTTTGCAACAAACTCAGAGCAAATCATCTTCTCTTTTACAGATCTATCATTAATCCCAAGCATAGATTCGTGAACTTCACTAAAGTCTTGGGATGTTCTGCTAGTATGCCCACCATATAGACCAAAATTTGCTAGACCAGCTTGAAACCTGGCGGTTTTATCATTTTTTACAACTTCAAATCTTTCTTGAGATTTTTCATGCACTTCTTGCAATATCTCTTGATACATTTTTGTGACTTCTTCCTTCCAATCCTTTCCTTCTGCTTTGTATAGTTTATCCAAAAGCTCTGCATTTTCTTTTGAAACTAATTTGGAAGGATCAACTCTGAATATATCAGCAGTTGTTATATCTTGTCCCTGTACCTTGTCAACCTGATAACCACCATAAATATGCGATATGCTTGGAGTCCCTTTTTCTGGGTCTATATATATTTGAGCAGCATGTCCATATTTTGAGATAAATGTATGAGTTAGAGCAGTTTCCTGGTCTGCTTTCTTATCTTTACTAGCAAGTGATCTTTTGGAATGAACCATTAAAATATCACCTGCTTTATACCTATTTTCGGCTACAGCGCGTTCATTAATCTGCTTAACTAATTCATAAGATTGCTTAGATTGCTCATATAAGTCTGCTAATTTTCCAGTTTTTGGTATTACTCCTTTTTCGTTATATTCATCTAGTGTACTCTTCATTTTCGCTATATCACATAAAACTCCATATTCAAACTGACTCAGTTTTTCTGACTCTCCTACTTTTTGGCCAGCAGCTAATAACTCCATGTTTCTTTTACATTTCTTATTAATGTCTGAAACCTTGTCAGCGTGCCTGGTTTTATAAGAAAAATACTTTATATCCCCCACCGTATATTGATATTTATTATATGACGCATTCCCTTTTTCTTGTGAAAAAGCTGTAAGTCTTGAGTTTAATGCTTTATTCCCTATAGCTCTTTCAAGCATAGCACTCAAGTATTCTTTTTGCGCATCAGTTCCAATTTCATCAACTGTAAGCTTTGCAAATAGTTTGACAAACTTAGCTTCACTTTCCTTTAGATTTTTCGACAAAGAAGATTCTTTACTTTTATCCGCATTTAACAAAATTGTATCAGTAAGCTTTTCTTGTTTGTTTAGATGAGCTGTTATTTTATTTAAATCAACTCTCTCTTCCATTTTTTCAACAAAATCTGATATCGATTTACTCTCTTTCTTTTTGGAATTAAGTAATGAATGCATTTCCACTATGGAGCTCATACGCTGTTCTTGCTCGGAAGATAAAGGAAAGGACAAATTATTTTCGTCAAACCCCTTAGTTAAATTATCCAGCATCTTTTGTGCTAAATTTATTGTAAGCGCATAGTCTTTTTTTTCTATAGCAATATTAAGATACTGAGGTTTTAAATCTTCGGCAGGAATTTGGCTAATAAGCCCGCCTAATCTCTTTGTGGCAACACTCAAAGAAGAAGCTAATGTTTTAATATTTTTCTTTAATGGTTGAAAAGCTTCTATTGAAGAGGGATCAACCTGAGATAGGTCTGTATTTATTATAGCATTAATTTCTCTTTGTGGCATATCCATAAACTTATCCTTAGGATTTACCGGTATATGGATTGTTACAGACTGCTTCTCTCCAGATGTTAGCTCTTTTACTGTATCGGTTAAATCTCTTAACTCCTTTTCAGTCTCTTGTAACTTATTAAGAAAATTTTCTCTCGCTTTTCCCGCAATTTTCTTGGATAGTAACTGTTCATATTTTCCCTTTTCCTTTTCTAGTTCTGATACTCTTTTCTCATAACTAGGTAAAAATTCACGAGCAATAGAACGATCAACTGTAATATCAGTGGGAGGTATAGTAGTATTATTTATCCTCGTTAAGGTTTCAATGGTTTTAGTTACTCGGCTTGCAGACAATTCAGTTTTAAAGTTAAAACCATCTACTATATAAAGTTTTTTAGACAATTTTTCTACCCTATTACCAAAGCTATTTAGTACTTCTGCACTAACTTTATCTGTAGATGAAATGCCATTTTCTAAACAAAACTTAGTTGCTAATTTATTAGCCAGCTCATATAAAGCTTTTTTAGGATCCGAACTCTTAGTTAATTTTTCAATATTTTGGCTATTCTCAAAATGTTGTTTAATTAGAGCGTCAATTTGTTTGCCGTATTTTTTTTCAGTTTCCATATTTTGTGCTCCTAAATTATTCCATTTTATATACTTTGATAGCAGTTAAAGTAGGCCTTATACTAACAAAGGCATAAATTATATTGGTTGCCTTTAGTAATAGGCTATCCTAGGTCGATAAAATGATTCTATATTTATTACTTATTTGCTGAAATAATTGTGCATTAGAGATGCAAATACGACATATCATATCGGATTAATATGTGTAAAAATAAGAAAAAATATAATCGAGACACGCTATGAATAGCAGCAGACTAGTGTCCAGTGGAACCGAATCCGCTGGTGCCTCTCTTAGTTTCGTCTAAGGAGTCGACTTCTTCCAAAACCACGTGTTCATATTTAGCAATTACCATTTGAGCGATACGCATGCCGCGCGTTACGGTAAAGTCATTTTGCCCATGGTTAATAAGTATAGCTTTTATTTCTCCGCGATAATCTGCATCTATTGTGCCAGGAGTATTCAGCACTGTAATGCTGTTTTTAGCAGCTAAGCCAGAACGTGGTCTTATTTGTGCCTCGGTGCCTGAGGGCAGGGCAAGTGCAATGCCTGTTGGTACAATATGTACTTCACCGGCTTTGATAATTAAGTCTGTATCTATAGCGGCAGCAAGATCCATACCAGCACTTTTGTCGGTTGCATAATGTGGTAGAGGCAAATCCTTGGCATGATCTAGCTTGATAATAGAGACTTTTGTCATTATAAGTCAAATTTGATTGATTATTAAGTGGCTTTGAGTGCTCTGTAAATACCTGGTCATAGTACTCTAGTTATTAGGGTTGTGCAAACAGTACTTTTGTGTCAGAATGAGGCCGTAATTTTTAAAGAGTTAAATGATACAAAAAATAATAACGCAATTGCAAAACGTGATTCTCGATATTTATATTGGCATTAGGAAATGAACATAGAACTTACAACCCCACTCCAAAGCTCGGATATTGATTTTTTGACTCAAAAGATCAATCAGGAGGCGGGCGAATTTGGTTCAGCTTATCCTTTTGCATGGTTTATTCGAAATGATATAGGTGAGATCATTGCTGGCTGCAACGGCTCTGTTGTGTTTGGTACCATCTATACAGACCAGTTATGGGTTCATCCAGATAATCGTAAATCTGGTTTGGGCTTACAGCTTATGCAGCAGGTTCATGATTATGGGCGCAAGGTAGGGTGTTCGATGGCAACGGTTAGCACGATGAGTTTTCAGGAAGGGCGTCAGTTTTATGAAAAGTTAGGATACGTAGTTGATTTTCAGCGAAATGGTTATGTAAATGGCGCTTCCTGTTTGTTTTTAAGAAAAGACTTATGAACATCAAAACTAAACAGATCGAAGTCGTTTCCTATAGTCATTTAACTTATCGTTTATGCGTCAATTTTGCGAATCTCGTTTGTCCTCACGTATGTAGAATACGCTGCGGAAACTCGCTCTGAAATTAACTGCCTAAACAATAAGTTAAATGACTATATAATCCAGATTGGCCTAAACCGCTTAATTTATTTATGATTGGAGAATGACAATCTTTCCGTTATCTTTTGTTTTGATACTTGACTAAGAAAAGATAGCACGATATCATTTCTTTATTATCAACGTTAGGAAAATATATTTACCTGGGAAACGTGGCTTGAGTTCTTTTTAGAAGGCGTATTTAAATCTTCAAAGCAAGCAATGCAAACAGCTATCCTTATCAATAATTTGTTTGAGCAAGACATTCAGAAAATTTCCTCTTTAGGACGTGCAAGGTTTTCTTGTGAGCAAATTCTTTATGAACACTTTCAAAACCAATATTATAAGCATCTATGGAAATCGTGGCAAGGCGTGGCTTGAGAATTTGCCTGAGATCGTTAAAGCTACAGCCAGGGCATATGGTTTATCAGATCTTACGCCTGTAGGCAATCTAAGCTATAATTACGTATTATCTGGCGTTCAAGGTAATGCGCCTATCATATTAAAACAGAGCCTAGATATCGAGGCTTTGCGAAGAGAAGCTGCCGCGTTTGCAGCATTTGCAGGATTTGGTACGGTTAAAGTGTTGGCTGAAGATAAGGGAATGCTAATTTTGGAGCGCGTAGTTCCAGGCGATTCATTAAAATCTTATTTTTCAGCAAGAGATGATGAGGCAATATATATTGCTTGCACCATGATGAAGAGGCTTCACTTGGCACCTTTACCTAAAGATGGCACTTTTCCTCATATTAAAGACTGGCTCATGGCGCTGGATAGAGAGTGGGATATGCCAACCAGTTACCTACACAAGGCACGTCAGCTGCGGGATAATTTGCTGGCAACTTCAAGTAAGTCCGTTTTGCTTCATGGTGATTTACATCATGATAATATCCTATTTCAGCATGACAAGGACTGGCTAGTAATCGATCCTAAAGGCGTGATTGGCGAGCCAGCTTATGAGGTTGCGGCTTTTATCCGGAATCCTATCCCTGAACTGGTTGCTTTAGAGATAGCACCTAGTATTATTAACAATCGTATTACTACATTTGCCAAGATACTAAATTTACCCCTCAGCAGAATTATTGATTGGTGTTTTGTACAATCGGTACTCAGCTGGGTATGGTACCTGGAGGACAGTAGATTCGTTACAGTGCAAAGCTCGACGATGGGCGGCTATGATGTATCTTATTTCAGACGATTAACAGAAATTTTTGACAGTTTTTCACGTGTAAGAGTTCTGACGAAAGAACCACGCTAAAGTCTCTTTTTTGCAAAGGCTCGGCCTGAGGATGTTTTAAGATAAGCTTCAAAATTTTTTGCTTTAGATTTATCTACAAATGCAGTATAGTTTGCTAGCTTCCATGGCTTAAACTTGTTGGTATGTGGATTTTCCAGCGTTGTGCTCTTCTAATCGACGCATTACATCTGTTGTTAATCCGACATAATATCTGTCAGGGTTATTTTCACTTTGTAGATGATATACATAATACATAACCCGCCTATGCTAATTCGTCTACGCTAGGCTTCGATGCAATTCTGCTCCGGCGCAGCATTCCGTTTTGTACGCTCCGACTCGATACTCGCCTTCACTTCGTTCTGGCGCAATCCAATCTCGTCGTAGCTAAATTTTGCCTTGGGCAAAATTAGCGAAGACGAATGGCGGGAGTGACGGGACTCGAACCCGCGACCTTCTGCGTGACAGGCAGATACTCTAACCATCTGAGCTACACCCCCTTAGCCTCTTGCGATTGGTAATATATATCAGATTATGAAGACCCGCAAGCATAAATTCATACCAGTGTTATTGACATCAGTTTAGGATAAGAAACACATACAAAAAGTAGTCATATTGAACTTGGTAGGCTTAAAACACTGTCCTGAGCTTGACTCAGGATCTTCTTCTTTTGCCCCAGATCCCGGATCAAGTCCGGGATGACTTCATATATCGCCCGAGATGACTAATTAAATTTGTTAATAAAACATTCCATTGGCATGATTGTTGCTTAACAATTAGCGAATCTTAAGATATGCAAAATTAACTGTATCTTTAAGGGGCTAAAGAGTTAGATTTTTCTGGTATGCTTATGTATATTTGTGATACTATGCATGCGAGGTGCCGCAGGGCATTTAACTAATTTTAAATAATTATTTGGTGCTAATTTTAATAATTAGCTTTAAAACAAAAATAAAACGGAGAAAATTAAATGGCTTTAACATTAGGAAATGACCTAACTGGTCTAGTATCAAGAGAAGTAGATGCAGCTGGAAGCAGAGCTAGTGGTCTTGGCGCAAGCTTAACGACTGGTAATAATACGTTCGTAGAAGTTGTTGATGCATTTCTTGGCAATTCACTAAGAGACGGTGAAATTGTTCTAGGTGCGATAGCTAAGAATACTGCATACAGTATTAATCTATTGACGATCACTGATGAATATTTGAAAACAATCGCTTCGTCTCTACAAGATGGTTTAAAAACTATCGGTAGTGCTGGCCCATTGTCTGGAGATAAACTAGCTGTGCTTCAGAAAAACTTAGATGATAAAAGAACTCAGGTTGCGCTTTTGATTAATACTGCTGACTTTGATGGTAAAGGATTGCTTAAAGGCGGTGCTAAAGATATAAAAGTTCAAGTTGGCTTGAATGTAACTGATAAATTAGATGTAAAAGTAAATGATATTAGCACCGGTAAGTTGTTTAGATCTTCTATTACAACGGCATTGAATAATGTGATCAAGCTTGGCGCTAACCTAACAACATATTATGTTACTGCTAATAATGCAACAGAGCTAAATTTAGATGTTCTTGACAATGTGAATTTGTTTCACGCAGCTTTGACAAATGCTGGTGGACGTGGTAGTGGCGGTCTGATGACGGCAGCCCAATTTGGAGTGTTGCTCTTTGGTCTAAATGCTACACAAAAAGCATTATTGGATCAAATCGCTCCAGTTGGGAATGCTAGGTTGACTACTAATAATGCTGGTGTTACTTTTGCTAATGCGACTGCTGTGCAGCTTCAAGCTATGTATGCTGATGGTCCATCGCTGGCAGAATTCACGGCAATTGTAGTTGACAATCATGCAACCAATATTTCTGTTGTAGGCAATATACCTAATCGTGTACTTGCACAAGACGTATTCCAAAATGCGTTGAATGCGGTTCGTACTGAGCAAGCAGGTATTTCGACTCAGAAAGCAAACGTTGTTGAAGCAGCTGATGCACTCAGAGCAACAACGAATGTGACCCAAAAAGCTGCAGATTCATATCTGAAAACAGATTATGTATTAACTGCACAAGAATATTCTGAAACTATTAGAACAATGGTTGCGGCGATCACTTCACTGCAAGCTGCTAATAAGATTCCAGAAGCTGCTCAAAGATTAATCGATGCTTTAGCTAGATAAGTTTTAAGCACAATATTGGTATTTATTAAAAAGGCCGGGACTTTTGTCTCGGCTTTTTTTGTACACAAGTACATACCACGGGCTTGATGGGTTGGGTGTACCTCGTTCACACAACATAGTTGATGACGTTTCCAACTTTCCTCTATCCTTTCTCAAAAAATTTACTATAATCCCTATTAACGCCAGTTTAGGATAACGAAACACGCGCGATTTTGTCACTTTTTTGCTGTAAAAAACACATTTTTCGCTAAAAAACTGACAAAAATTGCACATGCCTCTTATCCTAAACTGACGTTAATATCAATTATTATAGATATTATGATATGAGTAAACAGGCCCTACAGCAGCAGGAACTTGAGAATAAAAGAAGCCTTGCGCGTCTTGGTGGCGGTAGTAAGAGAATAGCTGCGCAGCATGAAAAAGGAAAGCTCACGGCAAGAGAGCGCTTAGAGGTTTTACTTGATCCTGACAGTTTTGAAGAAACAGGGATGTTTGTAGAGCATCGTTGTGATAATTTTGGAATGAGTGATAAGAAATTTCCTGGGGATGGTGTTGTTACCGGACACGGGACCATTAACGGTAGATTGGTTTTTGTATATAGCCAGGATTTCACTGTTCTTGGCGGTTCTCTTGGAGAATATCATGCAAAGAAAATCTGTAATCTAATAGATTCTGCCATTGAAATTGGAGCGCCAGTAATTGGAATAAATGATTCAGGTGGTGCTAGGATCCAAGAAGGTGTGGATGCATTAGGTGGATATGGTGAATTGTTTCAAAGAAATGTTAAAGCGTCTGGTGTTATTCCTCAGATTACCCTAGTAATGGGGCCGTGTGCTGGCGGCGCAGTATACTCACCGGCGCTTACTGATTTTATCTTTATGGTAAAAGGCTCGTCATATATGTTTGTAACTGGGCCGGAAGTAGTCAAGACAGTTACGGGTGAAGAAGTTACTCAAGAAAAGCTGGGTGGTGCAAGAGTCCATACTACTAAGTCAGGAGTGGCGGATTTGGCTTTCAAAAATGACATTGAAGCGCTGCTCGAAACGCGGCGCTTTTTTAATTTTTTACCACTCTCTAATCGAGGTGTCTTACCAAGTAGATCAACAAGAGATCCTGCTGATAGGGTTGATATGTCGCTTAATACTTTGGTTCCAACTACAGCTAATAAATCCTATGATATGAAGGAATTAATAGAGCGTATTGTTGATGAGGGAGAGTTTTTTGAATTGCAACCGGGCTATGCCAAAAATATAATAATTGGTTTTGGCTATATGGAAGGTATGCCGGTTGGCTTTGTAGCCAATCAACCACTACATTTAGCTGGGTGTTTAGATATCGACGCCTCTCGTAAGGCTGCCAGGTTTATCAGATTTTGTGATGCTTTTAGTATTCCGCTTGTTACACTTGTTGATGTTCCTGGATTTTTGCCTGGCATTGAGCAGGAATATAATGGAATTATCAAACATGGTGCTAAACTTTTATATGCCTATGCAGAAGCGACGGTTCCTAAAATCACTGTTATTACAAGAAAGGCTTATGGAGGTGCATACATTGTGATGAACTCTAAGCACTTACGGGGGGACGTGAATTATGCTTGGGTAAATTCAGAAATTGCAGTTATGGGCGCAGAAGGAGCAGCTGAGATCATTTTCAGAGAAGAGTGTAAGGATCCAGCCACGAAACAGAAAATAATAGAGGAATATAAGGAAAATATAACCTCTCCGTTTATTGCTGCTTCTAGAGGCTACCTTGATGATATTATCAGGCCTCAGAATACTCGTTGGCGTATTTGTAAATCGTTGAATTATTTACGTGCCAAAAAAGTTGAAACGCCTTGGAAAAAGCATGATAATTTACCATTGTAATCTCAGTTTAGAATCGTATGAGCAAACCATTATTTGAAAAAGTATTAGTAGCAAACAGAGGTGAGATCGCCTTACGCATAATGAGAACTTTGCGCAAGATGGGCATTACTTCTGTTGCTATATATTCCGAAGCGGATACAAACTCAAACCACGTGCAATATGCCGACGAAGCGTATTATATTGGCAACTCTCCTGCTACAGAAAGCTATTTATCGATCAAGAATATAGTTAATGCTATTAGAATTAGCGGCGCGGTCGCGGTCCATCCTGGTTATGGATTCTTGGCGGAAAACGCTCAATTCGCTAATATTTTAAAACGAGAAGGAATAACTTTGATTGGTCCTAGCGCCAAAGTTATCAAGCAAATGGGAGATAAGATCGAAGCAAAGAAAGTTGCTATAGATTCTGGTGTTAGTACAGTTCCTGGTTATATGGGAATAATTAACAATCTAGAGCAAGCGGTCGAAATTGCCGAAGGAATAGGTTTTCCTATCATAATCAAGGCTGCAGCAGGTGGGGGCGGCCGAGGGATGCGTGTGGTTAAGAATTCAAAAGAAATGGAGAAAGCTTATAGTTCTGCAAAGCTGGAAGCCGAGAACTGCTTCAGTGATGGCAGGGTATTTATTGAGAAATTGATTAAATCGCCAAGGCATATAGAGATTCAGCTTTTAGCCGATCAGTTTGGTAATGCTATATGTTTGGGTGAGCGTGAATGTTCAATTCAAAGGTATCATCAGAAAGTGATTGAAGAAGCGCCAAGTTCATTTGTTGATGAAGAAACTCGACAAAAAATGTACCAAGAGGTTGTAGCTCTGGCTCAAAAAGTAGGATATTATTCCGCTGGAACCGTTGAATTCATGATGGATCAGAATAAAAACTACTACTTTCTTGAAATGAATACTAGGCTGCAAGTTGAGCACCCAGTTACAGAGCTTATTACCGGTATTGACCTTGTTGAGCAGATGATTAGAGTTGCGGCTGGTGAGAAGCTGTCATTTACTCAAGATGATGTGAAGCTAGATGGTTGGGCAATTGAGTCTAGGATTTGCGCTGAAGATCCCTCTCGTGGTTTCTTGCCTTCTAGCGGTCGAATTTTAGAATATCACGAGCCACCTAAAAGTGCTAATGTAAGGGTGGATAGCGGTATTGGTCCTGGTGGCGAAGTTAGTATGTATTACGACGCTATGATCGCGAAATTATGTACTTATGCCAAGACCAGGGAAGAAGCGATTGAACTAATGAAAAAATCCTTGAGTTCTTTTGTGATTCAAGGAATTTCTCATAATATAAGTTTCTTGGAGGCTTTAATTCATCATCAGCGTTTCATGGATGGTGATATTAACACTGGATTTATTGATGAGGAATATCCAGATGGATTTTCCGGAGCGCAGTTAACCTCAGAAATAAATGAAGTTTTCTTATCTACAGCCATTTTTGCTTTTTTTACCGAACAAAAGAGAGCTTCTTCATTGCCCAACCAAATGTCGGACCAATCTAATAAGATCGGTACTCGCTGGATTGTCTCGATTGATGGCGGACAATTTCCAATAATGATTAAACAAATTGATGATGGCTATAACATCAGACATGGCTCTAATAGAATTACCATTAGCAGCAATTGGAATATTGGCAGTCCGCTGATTACGGCCATTATAAATGGCCAAAAGGTAAATATAAAGGTTGAAAGGATCGTGACTGGATATAGGTTGACGTACTCTGGAATATCGGTAGAAACTTATGTTCGGTCACCAAGAATGTCTGAGCTTGAGTCATTAATGCTTACAAGAGATGATGTTGAAGGGATGCTAGAACTATTAGCTCCATTGTCGGGACAAATTGTTGGCATTAGCGTTGTTGTTGGAGATGTAGTAGTTCCTGGCCAAGAGTTGATTGTGCTCACAGCAATGAAGATGGAAAACATTATTACCGCAGAGCGATCTGGTAAGATTGCTAAAATCAATGTTGTTCCATTGGAAAACGTATCGGGCGGTCAGCTGCTCATGGAGTTTGAGTAAGAGTAAGGCATTACTAAACAAGTATAGATATAATTTGCTCGAGCGACACTGACTCTAAAAGCATCAATTTTTTTTCAAGTAGCACTTAAGCAATACTTACCATCATGGCGAGCGATCAGTTTGAGAGCATGACCAACACAACAAGTCATCTACCGTCTTGCAAGTCAAGAGTAAAAAACTCAAATTTCATAAAGTTTGTTGTTTTTTACTCTTGACTTGCAAGACGGTAGATGACCCTTCTGGCTACATCGCCTTCCAGGCTCCTTGC
>CANNHR010000033.1 GCA_947505405.1 Rickettsiales bacterium | reverse complement strand
CTACAGCTACATTATCTGGGGTCTTCTCTACCTGCTCTTCAAATAACTGATGGATGGTCTTATCTTCAGGATACTCTGTCTTGGTATCATTCCATTCTATCAGTATCTGCTGCTTCTCGGGTACGGTTAGAAGAGGTAATAATGTTGGATTGGTTTCCTTCTGATCTAATATCCCTTGTAGGATCATCTTAATGTGATCCCCTAATCTCTTAATAATATCTTCATTAAAGTGTTTTGTCTGATAACTTAATTCCAGATGCAGCTGTCTTCCGGGTCCTACCGTTACCGTCAATGGATACTCTGTCTTTTCTACTCCCTTAGCTTCTGTTATAGCAAACCCAGAGCCTTCCTTATTAGATTCCTCTTCTATAGGGTAATTCTGAAACACAAAAATGACATCAAATAGCCTTTGATATTTATTAGTCCACGATTGAATCTGTGCCAGGGAGGTATATACATACTCATTAATCTTTTGTGTTTCTTGTTGAAGATTCTGTAAGAACGATATAGTGCTACCTTCTTGGGTAGTAGATATCTTCAGGGGAAGCGTATTGATAAAGATACCCACTATCTCTTCGACCCCTGGAAGATCTATATTTCTTCCAGAGACTGTTACACCCATTACCACTTCTTTTTGTCGAGTATGATGCTTTAGGACGAGTCCTACAGCTCCTTGAAGCAAAGTGTTAAGGGTTATGTTGTTGTCTTGTGCAAATTCTGTAAAAGCTGTCGTTTCTTCTAAAGAGAACATTGTAGAGTATGTATCATAATCTTTTTCTTTATTTGCTCCTATTATTCCTTTAAAGCTTAATTGTGTTGGTCCTTCTATAGTAGATAGATACTCTTTCCAGAATTCTTCTGCTTTATGAATATCTTGTTGTTGTAGCCAAGCAATGTAAGATTTATAGGGAAGTCTGGCTCTTAAATGAACGGCTTTTCCTTGTTGGATATCTTCATATACTTTAAAGACATCTTTCAATATAATAGGCGAACTCCATCCGTCAATAAGAACATGATGTTGACTCCAGATCAGGTAATAGTGAGTGGGATCATATTGGATAAGTGTTATTCTAAAGAGAGGGGCTTTACTCAGATCAAACCCATTTTTACGGTCTTCTTTAATAAAGGACTCTAATTTAGAGCATATATCTGCTTTTTGCATGTATTGCCAATTTTCAACCTTAAATGGAACCTCTGCTGATTCTAAAACATACTGAAAGGGAATATTACTTTTTTCCCACCCAAATCCTGTTCTAAGAATAGGGTGGGCATCGCCTACACTCTGCCAAGCCTTCTTTAATATATCTTTATCTATTACTCCTTCTAGCTTAAATATCGTTTGTGTAATGTATGTATCTGACTCAGGCTCATAAAGGGACTGGAATAATAACCCAGACTGCATGGGAGAAAGAGGGTAAGCATCTTGTAAAACTTTTTTATTCATTCTATTACTCCTTCTAGCTTAAATATCGTTTGTGCAATGTATGTATCGTGACCGTTCAACGAAGTACATCCCACCCTTTCCATAATTCCAGATTTTATGCCGCCTGTGCCTGAATTTCTGGTGGTTTCCAATGATGCGGTAAAAGTTCTTCTACCTTAGTATTCGGGTGATACTGAATCCGCATCATTACGTCTGCCAGATATTCTTCTGGATTGACCTCGTTCAATTGGCAAGTCTGTATCAGCGAATACAATATCGCTATGCTTTCTCCACCACCTTCACTTCCCGCAAACAAATAATTCTTTCTCCCCATTACCGCTAGCTTTATATTCCTTTCACTAAAATTATTATCTACCGCTAAATGCCCATCCATTGTATAAACCGTCAGCGCCTCCCAATTGTTTATCCTTGCTTACAGCTTCTGGAATTTGGTGTTTAACACGCAAAGTTAATAATGGAGTCTCATCAATAAAAATATGATCGGTGGCGAGCTCCTGCTTCATTAAATCATATAATGGCTTTAATCTCTCAGCCGTCTTTTGTATCCAATTGCATAAAGTACTGCGATTCAAGCTTATTCCATAACGCCTTAAAATCTTTTCCTGACGATATAGTGGCAAATGATCGCAAAATTTACTCACCACCACATGCACCATCAAGTTCGGACCAGCAATACCTTTTTCTAATGGTTTATAAGGAGTTGTGGCGGTAATTATAGTTTGGTAACATTTCTTACACGCATATTTATCTTGCATGCTATAATGCTTTCAAAAAAGGTCGTACCCATTCCAGCTGTTCTGATACCTCTTCATCAATCAGACTTAAGAAACCTTGGCAGTGGGGGCAAGTTTTTTTGCGATACTTCAATGTCGTAAACAATGCGTTCTCTAGGTAAATCGCTACCTGGCCTTTGACATCCTGGATGTTTAACGCAATTTTGATTGGCATTACCTGCAACTTTCTCAAAACTTTTTTTTAAGATCTTTTTCCACCAAAAACTTTTTGCTTAAGCAAATTAACTTCCTCAGTAAGAATTTCATTGCGAGTTTTCAAGTCCGCATTCTCGGCTTTAAGCATATCTATTTCTTCCCATAGATTTAATAAGGCTTGGCTTAACGTAACTACGATATCCTTTAAAGGTTCCACCTCATTGGGAAGCTTTGTGCGGTCGAGATAACTTATGACTTGGTCTTTCACATTGCGTTTCCACAAACATGTAACGGTTAATTAGTAGACTATGAAGTATCGCTTCGCAAACGTTAAAAATGCTGATAATTTAACGGCTTAACTTCCTTAACCTGCCAGCAATCTAACCCTTGGATTAATCCCTGTAGCTGATAAGATGTGACGCCAATTTTATTACAGCCCTTAGCAAAATTAGGCAATTTAAAACGGCCTTTTTCTAAGCGCTTCTGATCGGGATAGGAAGGAACCTCACAATCCCTCTCTCCCACACCACCGTACATACGGATCCGTATACGGCGATTCAGTCAGTTAACCTGATCGCTTACCAAATTGTGGCAAGTCACACTTCTTGAAGTAGCCACCAGAAAGAGCAATACACAGAGCTGGACTGTTACTTGTGGGCCAAGGGCCTTTGTTCGTTTCGGCCGTGTTTCTAGAAAGTTTGTAACCAACCCCGCGGCGGCGTAGTTGAATACCTTTGTTCTTCCCAGTTTTCCACTGACGCCAGAACGCACAACGAAGGCGCCTATGCAACCAACTTTCCAGATCTTTCAGTACAGAGGGAGTTTCACAAAACCCAAAGTAGGAAAGCCAACCTCTGAGATATTTTGCAAGATTGACCATGACCTTTTCCATGCTCATTCCCTTACTAGCTCGTGTATACAGTTGGATTTTCTTCTTGAACCGTTCTATTGCCTCAGGCGCAATCCTCCTCTTCGGAGTTTTGCCGCTCGTAAAGCTAAATCCAAGGAATGATCGACGATACACCCGTGATACCGCACTCTTTTGCTAGTTGACTTTTAACTTTAGTTTCGTTATCAAAAATGAACGCAAGCTCGCCATTACGCGGTGTCCTGCGCGATCACTTTTGACATAGACATGCAGTCATCCGCGTAGCGGCAAAAGCGAAGTCCACGTCTCTCCAGTTCTTTATCAAGTAAATCGAGTAAAACGTTCGATAATAACAGTGAAAGGGGGCTGCCTTATGCCGAAATAAACCGTTATGCAAAGTAATGGGCTATGACCTGTATAAACATAGGACCTTGTGTCCATTTACTTTGCATAATTTCTGACCTACTTTATTTCGGATAACCAAGAAAGCAGCACTTGATCCTTACTCCAGTCAGGAAGATTACTGTCAATCAGATCAGGATAGACATTTTCAATTGCCTTCCTTTTCATTTCAGTATCTGCCTTAGCGTAGATTTCTGTTGTTTTTAAATCAACATGCCCAAGGAAATCTCGGATATAGATGAGATTAACTCCTGCTTGTAATAAATGCATGGCCTTTGAGTGGCAAAGCATGTGGTTGTTCACTTTCGCAGGCACGATGGATGATGTTTTTCTTGCGGATGCAACACATTTTGAAATGATATAGGTAATCCCTTCTTTTGTCAGCTTATGGTGCTGGTTATTAGTAAACAGTGGACTTTCATTTCTCCAAGGTTTATCCAGCTTGTTTTCCAGAAGATAATTTTGCAAGAGGGAAGCTGTATTTTTCATGAGAGGAACTCGTCTGGTCTTATTCCCTTTGCCAGTTAGTGTGATGATAGCAGGCACTTGCAAGGTAACGTCACAGATCCTCATATCAATTAACTCCTGCACACGCGCTCCAGAATCATATAAAACACTGATTAGCGTAAGGTCGCGCCTACCTTTTGGCGTATGCTTATCCGGCTGTTCCAGGAGTATCTTCATTGCCTCCGGTGTCAGGTACTCCACCACTTTTTTCTTTGCTTTTTTAATAGGGATAGAGGAGATTTTTTGAAAATGGAATATACCAGCAGGTTCTTCTGCCTGTATGTATCGAAAGAAAGAATGAATAGCGGCAAGTCTCTGATTTCTGGTAGAGATGCTGCACTTTCTATCAGTTTCCAACCATTCTAAGAAGTCAGTAATCCATTCTCTTGAAACAACATTTAGAGTCATCCTTTCGACAGGAAGCTTTTTCATTTCCTGACAATAGGTAATCAACAGTTTAAATGTATCGCGATAGGAACGAATGGTATTTTTGCTGACATTTTTCTGTGTTGGCAGGTAAGCTGAAAGAAATTCAGTAAGGTATTTTGCAAAATCAGTAGGTTTCATCGCTAGCTCCTTCCAATTCAGGGATTATTTCCAAGTATCGAGTCTCCATTTTTAACAGTATATCGGGAAATACATCTGCAGTTAGGCGGAGGTAATAGGCAGTTTCTGTAAACGAATCGTGCCCCATATAGGCTTTTAGCACGGGAAGATATACGGTTAGATCCCTTTCTTGTATGGCCCATTTTTTTAAACAGTGGCAAGCATAAGTATGGCGAAGATCGTGGATACGAGGGCCACATCCTCTTCCACCATGCGAGATTCTGGCGCGCCAGAGAAACCTGCGAAAGTTATGATAAAGATTTAGAATTGTCATTGGTTTACCATCAAGAGCTGGGAAATAGTAATCTTCTGCAACCGAATAAGGGTGAACTCTTTTCGAAAAACTTCGACAACGTTCCGTTAAGAAATCAGACATGGGAACCTGTCGACTGTTATCTTTTTTAGAATGATTAATTGTGAGGATACCATCGTCAAGGTCAACAGCAACCATGAGAAAGCCTTGCCTCTGACGCCCTCAGTCCGCACATATAAATCATGCGAAAGATCACAGGCATAATCTGGTGCCGGTATGGGCATTCACAACAATATTGGCATTTATCGGTCTCTGCAAAAAACTTTGCCAGCTCAGCAACGGTATAAATATAAGGAATATATTGCGCTTCCGTAGGATAATACCCTTTTGGAATGATATACGCTTTGACTCCGATGGAATCTAAGTATTTTACGAACTGGCGAATGATGGAGGCACGTGTGCATTGGTTTGCTTGCGCCTCGTAAGTTTTTTTGCTGCACCAGTCAATTACAATTTCTTTTGTAATTGCAGTAGTTTCCGGATATTTTTCTAAAATAAATCTGTCAAAGCGTTTTAGATGGTTTACTTCGGCGTCGTATTTGTACCCGACCGCCTGTTTTAGGTCTATGTAATTTTGGATATGATCCTTAAACGGACCTGTATAATGAGTGTTATTCATGACCAATTTCCTCCTCAAAAGTAAGGGCGCATTCCTTCAGTTTTTTTATACCAACCTTCAGATAAATAGCAGTCGAGTCGGTATCGGCATGGCCAAGAATATCTGAAATGATGGAAAGTGGTGTCTCCTTTTCAAGAAGGACACTGGCCATGGTGTGTCGAAGGGAATGCATTCCCCCTTCTCTTTTTCAGAGTAGGAAGGTGTGCTAGTTCCATGTATCTTTTAATCAACTGGTTTAAGTGATCTCCTTCTGCAAAGGTAGTAAAAGGCGCCATGTGTCTTACAAACAGGTAGGGACTGTCTATTTTAGGTCGACCGTATTTGAGATAATCAATCACAGCCCATCCCACCTCTTGTGTCAGTGGAAGAGAAAGTGGAGTGCTTGTCTTGGATTGGATGAAAACTAACTTTTTTTCTTCCCAATGGAAATGTTCCATTTTTAGAGATTTAATATCTGTACAACGCATTCCTAAACAGCAGGCTAGGAGGATATTGCATAATCCCGTTTGCCTTTTGGACTCTTCCTGTCAATGACTGCTATTAACCTCAGTTCGGGATTAGCAATAAGTATTTACAAGGGATAGGAAGGTGTTTTAGATAAAATTTATCAAACATTTAACATAAACTCCTTCCCATGAAAAAAGATATCACAAAATTGTACGTCATAGTTGATGATTTTTGTAAGCAATATGAACAATATTTAAATTCACAAACGCTTCCTAAAAATAAGCAGCCAACTCGTACTCCAGGCATAGAAATTAGCGAAATTATGACGATTGTCTTACTGTTCCAGCAATCTCCTGCCAAAAATTTTAAGTACTTTTACACAAGCTATCTCCAGCTATATACATCTGAATTTCCTATGCTTCCCAGCTACAATCGCTTCATAGAGTTACAACAACGATGTCTGGGCCATTTCTATGCGCTACTGATGATCTTGTGTGCTATGGCAAAACGTACAGGAATTGAGTATATAGATTCAACCCCTGTTCCAGTGTGCCACAATAAAAGAATCTACAGGCACAAGGTATTCAAAGATTTAGCGGCAAGAGGCAAAAGCACCATGGGCTGGTTCTTTGGGTTTAAACTGCACCTTGTGATCAACGAAAAAGGTGAGCTGTTAAACGCGCTTCTAACCCCTGGAAATGTTGATGATCGTAAGCCTGTAAGAAAAATGACCGCAAAGCTTACAGGCTTGTTATTTGCTGACAAAGGTTATGTTGATAAGGATTTGTTTCATGATTTGTATGAAAGAGGTCTAAAATTGGTGACTGGAATCAAGAAAAACATGAAAAATAAACTTATACATTTACGGGAAAAAATACTCTTACGTAAGCGTTCCATTATTGAAACAGTTAATGGTGTATTAAAAGAGGATTTTCAAATTTCTCATACACGTCATCGTTCTTTCATTAATGGCTTTATTCACATCTTCTCAACACTTGTCGCTTATGCCCTGAAATCAAAAAACCTTCTATCAAATTTAACTACCTAATCCCGAATGGCTTTGTTGCATGAAATAGAATGCGAGTAAATTTTCTATTAACGTGATAGCTTATCAATTTAATCAACGCTTTGAAAAACTGGCTTTGGAAAGTGATTAAAAGCATTTAAGATCATTACCTTAAACACAAGTTCGTTACGTCTTGCGTCTTCTGACGCTGACATAAAGTAAAAACCAAAAGTTTTTTTGAAACGATGGAAAAAACCTTCTACTTTTGCCCGTTTACCGTACTGTACTTGCTCTTTCCATTGCTTTTTACCTTCTTCTCTTGTGAGAGCCAATTTAATAATTCTAACAGCTTCATTACGGTCGTTCCACAAAGCTGGAGTCTCTTTCTTAGTGGATTTTAGCAGGCGTGCATTGAGCAAAGGAGGAATAATCTGTTTAGCCCCTTTGAGGTAACACGCTTCTCGGAAAGGTTTAGGGTCATAGGCCGCATCAGCACACACTGACTCAATGAGTAAATCACAATTTTCTATGAGGGGAACACCAGATAAATGGTCACTGGCTGCACCTTCTGTCATCTCCATATCGAGAACGTCTCCCGTTTTAAGGTCTAACATAATATGGAGTTTGCGCACCTGATCATAATGTTTATAAAGGCGCGTTTCAGCATTGGCCTTACTATGTCCACCACCTGTCGCGTAAATGTTAATACATGAACTGTCAATCAACAACGAGACATAACGACTTGTGCTTTTCTCTGCATCGCTTAGGTGATCTTTAAAGTTTAATCGCTCTTTTTTCATGCGGCGGCATAAGGTGGAATAATCAGGCGCCTTTAAATCAGAAAAACCTTTATGACGAAGATATGATTCTAAAAAACCTGAAAGTTGACGAAAAGGAAGACGTAATAAGTAGCGTAGACAACCCATCAAATTCATCAACGTATGTCTGTAAACGTATTTAGATTTTTCAACATGCTCCACGTCACAATATCGCCAAAACTTTGTAGCTTGATCTAAAATAGAAAAAATCTACAATATGCTATTGCGACAACTGCTAAAATTCCTAAACTTTGGATAATTTATCTAAACTGATAGGTGGTAATATTAAGTCCCCCAACTTCTAAAAATAGATCTTGCTTCTGGATTGTAAAATTTAATAGTTAAACAAGATTTTTTAATTTCAGGGTATAAGCGACAAGCGTTGAAAAGAGAGTTGGTTTTTAAACCATGCAGTTCGTTACCTTGTTTATGTAGTTCAGCCAATCAGCATGTTCAATTATAGAAGTTCCATGGGTTGATGATTTCTAACCCTGCAACTTGCTGGAAATCAGCAACGTTGCGTGTTACAAGCTTCATATTATTAGTCAATGCAGTTGCTGCTAAAAGGGAGTCAATTGCTGGAAAAGTACCTGTGGCCGTAAGATATCCCCATTTATCTGCAACTTCTCGTGAAATAGGAACCACATGGTCACCAAACCAAAAAGTCAAATCACTCTCAAGCCACGCTGTCATAAAATCCTTTCGTGGCTGGTCGCTAAGTTTTTCAATGCCACGGCGTATTTCTCCTAAACTCAAAACACTTACGTAAAGTTGATCTGATGGAATAGTTTGAAACCAATCTTTGACGTGTGTATCTGGGGTTTTACGAATTGTTTCTGAGATAACGTTCGTATCTAACAAATATTTCACACGCAAATATCTCGAGGTAGAGAGTAATCCCGTTTCAGATCCAACTCTATTTCTTTAAGGGGAGAATTAGACATGAACTCCCAAAAAGATGGTTTGGGGTGTAAAAGTTCTTCATAAGCTTTTTTAGAGATAATAACAACTTGTTCTTGCCCCCTCACGGTAACTTCCTGAGGCCCTTCAAAGGTTGCCTTACGAACAAGTTCACTAAATTTGGCCTTTGCTTCTTGTAATTGCCAAGATTGCATTGCTCTCATCCATATGATTAGTCTGACTAGTTATGATTATATCTAGTTTTTGATATATGTCAATCATTTTACAACAAACCAGTAATTCTTGCACTTAAAAATCATTTTTTAAAACTAATACATCAAAATGATTCCTAATAATAGTAAAAAAAATTAAATCTCCGCCAATCTGTTTTGATAACTTTGTTAAAAAATTTCTTTCAAAATGAGAATTACAGCAAACAAACGTTTGAATGACTGGATTTTGGCTGTATCCACTATTCAATAACAGGCTTACGCACCAATCAAACTCTCAATTTATTTTCCATGGGTCGGGTATCCTTCGCCTTTCAGGCGGAATTGCTTTAGCTGAATAAAGGCATTAATATGAGGGCATGAAAGACAGAGACCGTTATGTTCGTGGTGCCCACACAGTTTTAGAACTACAGTACCACTATGTTTGGAAAACGAAGTATTCTTATCCAGTGCTCAGAGGTGATATAGCGCTACGCTTACGAGATATGATCAAGGAAATTTGTGATCTTCAAGGTATAAAAGTTATACGAGGGAACGTAAGAGCTAATCATGTGCATGTCCTTGTGAATGCCCCGAGTCACCTTTTTCCAGCTAAGATGGTGCAATATTTGAAAGGACTTACAGCGTATAAGCTTATGAGGGAATTTTCAGAACTGAAAAAAAGATATTGGGGGCAGTCACCTGTGGGGAAGAGGCTATTTCTGCTGCACTGTAGGAGCCGTGACAGAAGAAACAATTAAAAAGTACATAGAAGATCAAAGTGACGAACCAGATGCTTTTAAAGTATGGGATGAAATTAAGGATTTATCCTCATTAGGCGTATCTTCAGATACTTAGCATACTTCCAGCTTTAGCTGGTTGTCATTGATTAGCATGTACAGCATAACTTCTTTAGATGCGTTAATAAATTCACATTTTTCGTATATTAAAGTAAACATAAAAACTATAACGTGTTTGTAAGTGTTTTAAGAATAAGCGCCATGAAGTTCTTTTTGGGTTTTATCCATCCTGCGTTGATTTTATCTTCAGTGAGTTATTCAGCCACTGTGGATTTTCAAAGAGAACATGATAGGGATTGGCTATCTAGCAAAAGAGCAAGGCCTGCTCCAGATTGTCTTGCTTTAAAGAGTAGGATTAATGCACCATACGTCTTACTGTTTGGTCAGTACCAGATAGTGCATTATTAGCAGTGATCATTTACAATAGCCACTGAAGTTGGGCAAATTCGTAACAACAACTATCATGACGCACATCATACATGAAAAAATCAGAATTTTAGAAATGCAGCTGCGAGACCTGGATATTAAGAAAGCTTCTTTACAGGCAGCATTAAAAAGCGCATCTGATGAACTTGAAAAAAATTTATCCATCAGTGCTGCTTCACACCTTTCTCCAGAAGAGAAGGTCAAAATATTTATGAATCTTTTTCGCGGTAGGATGGATGTATTTCCCAAAAGATGGGATAACTTAAAAGTAGGTAGATCTGGCTATTCACCTGTATGTTCTAATGAATGGATTAGCGGTAAGTGTAATAAGCCGCGTGTAAAATGTTCAAAATGCCCTAATCAAGCCTTTATCCCCTTATCAGAAGAAATCATTCGCAAACACTTAGGTGGTGAAGATTTTAATGGTAGTAAGAGGGATTATACAATTGGAATATACCCAATGCTTGTTGATGATACGTGTTGGTTTTTGGCAGTTGATTTGGATAAGGACCAATGGCAACGTGATGCTGCTGCATTTATTAAAACTTGCCAACAAAAATCTATACCTTATGCGCTTGAGAGATCAAGATCTGGTAATGGTGCTCACATTTGGATTTTTTTCGATAAGCCAATTTTAGCCTCGCATGCCAGAAAAATGGGTGCAGCACTACTAACGGAAACGATGGAGAGTTATCCAGAAATTGGTTTTGAATCTTACGACAGGTTTTTTCCTAATCAGGATACATTACCATCAGGAGGCTTCGGCAATCTTATTGCATTACCTTTACAACTTTTTCCAAGAAAATAGGGTAACAGCTTGTTTTTAGACGATAATTTTAATCCATATCAAGACCAATGGCTATTTTTGCAATCCATACAAAAAATGTCAGAAGATGCCATTAATAAGCTTGTTGAAGACGCTACTTACAAGGATAAAATTGTTGGTGTTCGTATGCCAGCTGCAGAGGATGAAGAAAAACCATGGGAAATGAAACCATCTCGTAGAGTAGTAGATATCCCGATCAATCAAGACCTTCCAAAATCAGTAAATATTGTTGTGAGTAATCAAATTTTTGTTGAAAAACAAAATCTTCCTCCAATGCTTATAAATAAACTAATACGTCTTGCCGCTTTTCAAAATCCTGAATTCTATAAAGCCCAGTCCATGCGCTTGTCTACATTTGGAAAACCCAGGGTTATAGCATGTGCTGAAGATTTTCCAGAATATATTGGCCTTCCAAGAGGATGCTTAGATGAAGCCATGGATTTGCTTAATTCTCTTGGTATTGAAGCTATACTTGATGATAAAAAATGGAAAGGCAATCACATCAAGTTAAACTTCTTAGGAGAATTAACGGACGAGCAAAAACGAGCTGCCACAAAACTTTCCCAGTACGATATCGGTGTTCTTGTAGCAACAACTGCTTTTGGAAAAACTGTGGTTGGAGCCCATATGATTGCTAAACGAAAAACAAATACATTAATTATGGTGCACCGTAGGCAATTGTTAGATCAGTGGATTGAAAGATTAAAAGTATTTTTAGATTTAGGGCCCGATCAAATCGGCATGATTGGTGGTGGTAAGTATAAACCGAGTGGTATTACTGATATCGCAATCATTCAAAGAGACACTTAACTAAAGAACGATAAAGTGGTATAATTTTGTCATGGGGGGAATCATGACAGAATTAACTTGTAAAAAATGCACATCAACATCATACGTAAAATCAGGCCATGTTAGAGGATTGCAGCGCTATAAATGCAAGGATTGCGGCTGCCAGTTTACTGAAACAAAAACAAGAGGCGTGCATCCCGCACTAAAGTCTTTTGCTATAGTGCTTTATGGATTTTGTGGTGTTTCGATGGGTAATATCGCCAGGCTTTTTAAGGTCAGCACAGTTGCTGTTTTAAAATGGGTGAAATCTGCTGCTGCGCAAATTAATCCACCGGACAAAGCTAAAGAGCCTGAGATCGTCATGATTGACGAGTTCTGGCATTTTGTGAATGGAAAAAAACACTATTTGGTTGTGGAGAGCCATTGATGGGATATCGCGTGCACCTGTTGGACGACACATGGGCACTCGTTCTGATGCCTGCCTTAGAGAGCTCGTGCAAAAAGTTGATACAGGAAAATGCTCATTTGTAACAGATGAATGGGGCGGATTTTATCGAGTTTTGCCAGAAGAAAGGCATTTTGTAGGGAAGTACCTAACCTTCCCCATTGAGGCAACCAATTCTGATATAAGACATAGAGTTGCACGGTTTCATCGTAGATCTAAGGTGACATCAAGAAGCTTAGCTATGGTTAACATTTCTCTTGATATCTTTCATCATCTTCAGTCCAAGGAAAATCTTGAAAAACTACTCAAACCTATCTTATCGTTCTTTAGTTAAGTGTCTCCATTCAAAGTCTCATTAAAAGTAATGTGGTAGATGATGTCGTAGGCGAATATGGGCATGTCATTGTCGATGAGTGCCACCATATCAGCTGTTAGTTTTGAGCAAGTGATACGTGCTTGTAAAGCAAAGTATGTACTAGGACTTACATACAGCTACGGCAACCCGTAAAGATGGCCATCATCCAATCATATTTATGCAGTGCGGTCCCATACGATATAAAGTAGATGCTAAAAAACAAGCATTGCTGAGGCCATTTAACCACAATGTGGTATTAAAAAATACCGGATTTAGTCTTCAAACAGCTATAGAGCAAAAACCATCTATAAGTCAGATTTATTCAGAAATAGCTAATGATGATAAAAGAAATATGTTGATCATTGAAGATGTTTTACGGTCCTTGAAATCTGGATCAAGTCCACTAATCCTAACGCAACGCAAGGAACACGCTGCATTCTTTGAGCAACATTTGTCACAATTTTGTAGAAATGTCATTGTCATGGTAGGAGGCCAAAATACGAAAAAGCGTGCAGAAATTAAACTTAAGCTTGAAACGATCTCTGATTGCGAAGAAAGAATAATTATTGCTACGGGAAGTTACATCGGGGAAGGATTTGATGATAAGCGATTGGATACATTGTTTTTAACCATGCCAATTTCGTGGCATGGGACGTTAGCGCAATATGCCGGTAGATTACACAGAACACATGCTCATAAAAAGGAAGTGGTTATCTACGATTACGTTGACAATCAAGTAGCTATGCTTACAAAAATGGCAGAAAAAAGATTAAGAGGTTATTCAAAAATTGGCTATGTTTTAAAGTGAAGTGAAAATTTTTGAATGATCAACATGGATAGCTAACTAGCTATTTTCTGGTTTTTTGAGTAGCGTGATTTTTAATAACCCGCATGCCTTTTTGCTTAAATTTCTCAATTACTTGATCAGAAAGAATGGGTGGTAAAGAATCTTCTAAGTGAGTTAACATCCCTAACAGTACCGCTGCTTTATCTGAAGCTTCAAAGTCAGTTTGCAGATCATCTCCCGGATTAATCCCACAAATGTTTGGTAGGTTAAGCATATTTAAAAGGCCACCAAGTTGTATCATGGTTCGAGTTCTGGCTTTTCTAAAAGACTTACTGTTAGTTTTCAATCTATTTTCCAAAGTAGCTTTTTTCGATTGCAAACGATTGATTTTCACCTGAATTTGCAATTGCGCTTGATCAAGTTTTTGTGGGGTAGAAGATTGCTGAGTACTTTGTTTTGTCATGGAAACCCCCCCTCACTAAATCTTACTAAAAAATCTTACTAGATGCGGACCGGTTATTTTGCAACAGCAATTTTTCAGGATACGGATGTTGTTGATTTGGGTTAAGAGTCCGTATTTTCCTCTTTAGTTTTTCGTTTAGTTTCTTCTTTAATTTTTTTTATTTTTTTCGGTATTTTTCGCTTGGCTTTTTTGCAAAAGGTTAATTCCTAACTGCCGCCAGTTTGCCATTTCGGAAGTGCTAGGATAATCAGAATCATTATCATGAAAACTATCATTTTTTTTAAGCTTTTGGGTTAGTTCATAAATGGCACCATAAAGAATTGCAAAATCAATAGCAAAAGCTTTTTCAGATTTTAATAGACTAATGATTTTTAATTTTATTTGCTGTTGGAGTTTTTCTTGGGTGTTCTTTAGTTCAACGATCTTTTGAGTAATATTCCTAATTTTCCGTAAAGCTAATGTTGGCATTTAGATCCTACTCCCTGCACTAAATTTCTTAGAGTTTGCAGCGCTGGCTAATATCTAGATGTTAACATAAAATAATTTTCAACTGTTTAATTCTATTAGAACATAATAGTAAAAGCAAGTGTCATTTGGCAGATTTTGCTAAATGCGCAGTGATGCGCTCTTGCGCTTGGTGTGCCTACGGCGTTATAATGAATATTACAAACTAAACAATGTTTGTAATTCCTTATGGCAATTTACCATCTTAGTCATGGCTTAATTAGTCGCAGTAGCGGCCGTAGTGCGGTGCAGAGCGTTTCTTATATTACTGGCATGGATTTGCATGAATCGCGCCGTAATTTAAGGATTACTTATAAAAATCGCCACAGCGATATTGCCTTTAGCGACACCCTGGCCCCAGAACATGCACCACAACAATTTCACAATGTTACAGTGTGGAATCTGCTTGAAAACTTCGAAGATGACTATGCGATCAAACGTTTTCCCTATTGCCTGGAATCACGCGATAAATACCTTAATTCTGCGCAAACCGCACAGACGATTATTATGGCTTTACCACGTGAACTTGAAGTCGGGGTGGCTAAAGAATTAGTTGAAGAATTTGCTTTAACTCGGTTTGTAAGTCGTGGGTTAATTGTCACTTATGCGATTCATGATGATGAAGGCAACCCGCATGCTCATTTGCAGATTTCGCGTCGTTCTGTAGGGGAAGATGGTGAACTTTCCTGGGCTAAAGACCGTGACATTGTCGCACGTAAATCACTGTTAGTAACCCGTAAACTCTGGGCTAATTTAACTAATCAATATTTAGAACGTGAAGGCTTTGCAGTACGCATTACTGAAAAAAGCTATGCTGATTTAGGAATTAATTTTGAGCCTACCCGACACCGAGGTTGGGTTGGCGATAAGCTTGAAGCAATGGGGATTAACTCATATGTTGTTGCAGAAAATGCTGCAATCTTTGCCAGAAATAAAGAAATGTTGATTAAACGCCCCGCTGAAATCTTACCGGAAATGACGAGTAAGGCAGCAACTTTTACACAAATGGACTTGTTAAAAACGATTCAAAAAAGAATTGGTGATGATGATAAAATTGTGGCCCAGGTATTTGAAGCGGCCTTACAACAAGCCGTGGTCGTGGGTGAAGGGATGGATGGGCAGATACGCTATACCACCCAAACGTACAAAGATATTGAAGCACAAGCCATCAAAACAATCGCAGAACTAATGGCAACCCCATTTGCACAAAGCAAATTGAGTAAAGATAGCAGCAACGAGCGTCTAGAGAACAACTTTGCTTATCTTGCAAAAGAGCAAAAAGATGCAGTGTTGGGGCTTACCCGAGCGCAAAGCTTAGCGGTACTGGTAGGGAGAGCTGGGGCGGGTAAAACTACGGCTTTAAGAGCGGTTTGTCAAATTTACCAAAATGCTGGGCATCGGGTCATCGGTACATCATTAAGTGCGATGGCTGCAGAAAATCTTGGCCGAGAAGCTGGAATTAAAGCGGCAACCATTCATAGCCTGCTTTATAAATGGGAGCGTTATCAAAGTGCCCAAGAAAAGTTTCTATCTTTTGATAGTGTGATGGCGGAAGGACTAGTAAAACAGTTGGATTGGTATCAGGATCTTAAGCGTTTTGAAGCGGTAAAGCTAGCTAAAAACACCGTCTTGATCGTCGATGAAGCGGGTATGGTGGGCACGCGTCAATGGGGTGAATTGTTGACTCATGTGCAAAGGGTTGGGGCCAAACTGATTGCAGTGGGTGATGATAATCAATTTAAGGCTATAGAAGCAGGAGATTTCTTTAGGGAGATTAAATACCAAGGGCAGCACCAAGCTGAATCAAAAGTTGAATCCCTAACTAAACATCAATCTGAACAGCAGAATGAATTGTTAAGCGACAGCCAAGATAATTTCCAAGATAACAAGGCTACTCACTTGTTCAGTCTTACAGAAATTCGTCGGCAACAACACAATTGGATGCGGGAAGCCAGCCACCAATTAGCAGAATTAAACATATCTGAAGGTTTGAGTATTTACGAACAACACGGCCACATCCATCAAACCAGTCGAGAAAACCTAAGTAAAAATATCGCGACTGCTTACCTGGATAAACTTAAATCTGGGTTTAGCGAAGATCAGCAAACTGGATTGGTTCTAGCCTTTACTAACGCTCAATCAACTGCAATCAACCAGGCGATTCGCGAACAGCTTAAACAAGAGGGTTTCATTGGCAAGGAGGATCTCGTCAAACTTAATGGTCACTCCTTCTCCATGGGGGATCGGATTGTTTTTTTAAAAAATGACAAAACCCAACTGACAATTACCGATAAAGATGGGTTAGTACAAAAGTGCATAATCCGGTTCAAATCGAACGGTAATTCCGGTTCAAACCGAACGGTGATTCCGATTCAAACCGAACGGTGATTCCGATTCAAATCGAACGGTGATTCCGATTCAA